>CALFHG010000350.1 GCA_937875805.1 uncultured Nitrosopumilaceae archaeon | reverse complement strand
ATCGGGAGCATAATCCATCCCCCACATCATTGTACGGGCACCAGGAGGCCACAGTAAATTTTCATATTCATAAAATGTTTCAGTGTTAGGATCAAATTTTGCTAATTTACCAGTATTAGTTTCAGCAAACCAAACATTTCCATCATAATCAGTAACAATTGCTAAGGGGTTTGTACATAATGTAGGAATTGAAAATTCTTGGACATAGTCTGTTGACTTTGCATCACTTGAACCACAAAACTGAGTACGTTGTTGTGGTGGAAAATTATCTGCAGGAGTTCCAGTTAATTCTGGTGTATCTTCAGGAAGAGGAGACATCATACTTTGAAGTCCGAAACCTGAAGTTACCATTATTCCTCCAAAAAAGAAAACAACCAAAAGTCCTTTTTTATTCATATTTCAAAAAAGAATTATGCCGGGTTATATCTTATGCTCAACAAATTATAATAATTTTAGATCACCAGTAATTCTATCAATTAAATTTTCAGGAGCTGGTCCAATTGAAATGCACGTTGTAGTTCCAGGAGCTAATTGAGTATGGCCAGCATCAGAGACTTCAGACCATGGAAGATTCAAATCAATTGCGTGTTTTTTTACTTCTTGTAATTGTTTTATTCCAGATACTTTGACTACTACCTTTTCTTGTCCACCCCACCATTCTTTGTACCATTCAGGATGAGATTTTCTAACATGTTCTGCACCTAGAACACAGGCATGGCCAACTTGAGCTGCAATCTTGCCTTTACCCATATCAAGATCAGTTCTTACAACAATTACCTGTTTGATATCACCCATACCATTATCAAAAGTAGGCTTAATGAAAAACTTTTGAATTAAATAATTGACAAAGAAACAAAATCTGTGAGTTATGACGTAATAATTGCAGGCGGTAGTGTTGCAGGATTACTATGTGCTAGAGAAATTTCCTCAAAGGGTTTCTCGGTTTTAGTAATTGAGGAAGATTATGAGATAGGAACTCCTGAACACTGTGGAGGTCTAGTAAGTATTGCAGGGTTGGCAGAGCTTGGAGTAATACCATTTAGAAAAACTTTTGATCATATGATAGAATCAGCAGAAGTCACGTCTCCCAATGGAAATAGTTTTACAATTAATTCAAAAAAACAAAAAGTTATTGAGATTAGCAGAAGAGAATTAGATAAGCAAATTGCATTTCAAGCTCAAAAAAATGGTGCAGAAATCAATGTTAGAACTAGTTTTCAAGAAATTACAGATACAGGAATAAGAACTAGTAAAGAAAAAATTGACTGTAAAATTTTTGTAGATGCACGAGGAGTGTCATCTTTAATTCATAAAGATAGAACAGGTATTCTATCATCAGCGCAATATGAAATCTATGCAGACTGGATAAAAAAAGGCAAAGTAGAAGTAATTTTTGATCAAGAAAAATATCCAGGATTCTTTGCATGGATTATTCCATCTGGAGACGGCAAAGGAAAAGTAGGAGTTGCAGGAAGAGGAATTAAAGTATCTGAAGCATTAGAGAGTATTCTCAAAGAGAAAGGAAAATTTTCAACAATTAGGAAAATATTTGCACCAATTTGGATTAAAGGTCCTATCAAAAAATTTGTAGAAGGTAAAACTGTAATTATCGGCGATGCAGCAGGACAAGCAAAACCGACAACTGCAGGCGGAATATTCACTAGTGGGATGGGCGGAGTATATGCAGGGCAAGCAATATCAGAATTTCTTAAAACCAATAATAGAGATGATCTTGATCAATATCAAAAAAAATGGACTGCACGATTTGGAAAAGAATTTGAAAAACAATTGTTAGCTAGAAAAATTTTAGAAAGAGTTGATAACAATACAATCAATAAATTATTTGAGACAATTACACCAGAAATTACAAGAGAGATTTCAGAAAAAGATGATTTTGACTTTCATACAGGATCAATAATTAAATTACTTGGATTGAAAGGTTCGATTAAAACTGTTCAAACTCTACTTGGTGGAGAAATTAAAAAATTACTGGGTTAAAACGCGTATA
>CALFHG010000349.1 GCA_937875805.1 uncultured Nitrosopumilaceae archaeon | reverse complement strand
GTTTTTTTATGTCCAAAAATTTTTTCATCTGGATATTCATCATTTATTTGATTTTTTATTACCTCCATTACAGTCATTTTTGATTCATCTCCATTATTGAAATTCATCAAAATATCTGTGACTTTTTGTTCTTCATCTGAAAGTTCTGGTAAACTATTTCCTAAATTTTTCTCTGTTAATATCCCCTGTAAAGATATTATTATCAGTGCAATGGCAGCAAGGTAAATTGGCGCTCTTTTTTTTAGAAATGACTTGAAATCATTCTTTTTTGGCTTATCTTCTTCTTTTTTGCTTTCTTTACCCATGTCTCTACAATCTAGTTTTTAGCACTTAGAATTAAAACTTGCCAAGGAAATAAAATTTCTTCATTTTTCTTTGTATATTGTGATGTTTTCTCCTTGACTAATTGTTTCAGTTCTTTTCTTTTTGAATAATCTAAATCATTTAGCTTTTCTTTTAGTGGTTTTGCAATGTATTTTAGATAATTTTTCCAATAATCTTCAAATTTTCCTGGACTGTAATGAAAGACATGGTCTTTTACAGTAATTTTTGAAAATCCTGCCTTACTTACTTCTTTTTTTAAATCTGATTTTGTTCCAAATCTGTCTAAATCTGGAGAGCCTGGTGGAACATAATCTGGAATATACTTGATAACTGAATCTATGATATTACTAAAGAAAGGAACAGAATCTTTCTTTCCATGAACAGAAATTCCAATATTTCCTGATTCTTTGAGGCTATTTTTCATATTTTTTAATGCTTTTTGAGCATTAGGAAAGAAAAACAATCCATATTGACATGTAACAACATCAAATTTTTTAGAAAAATTAAATTTCTCTGCATCAGCATTTACAAAATTCACATTTGATTTTTTACCATTCCATTTTTTTGCAATTTTAATTGCTGTACTTGAAGTATCTATTCCTACTACATATCCTGATTTCCCTATTTTCTTTTGTATTTCATTTGTAACTACTCCAGTACCACATGCAACATCTAACACTGCATCACCTCTGTTGATATTTACTAATTCTACTAATTTTTTTGTACTTTGAAATGGTCCTTTATTTACACTAGCCCATCTCTTATGATATCTGGGAGCAACCTCATTCCAAATTTTCATATTTCGTTGCTTGTATTCTGAATTAATGAGTTTCATCTTCATGTTTACACAATCTTTGATCTATTTTATGTAATCTCTCCTAAATCTGATTTTAATGTTCTACCAGTTTCATGATAGTATCTATGTTCTAGTTGTTTTAATTCCTCTTTTAATTTTTTATTACTTGATTTAGATAATTTTATTTTAATTTCTTTATATTCAATAACTATTTTTCTAAGTTCAGATTTTTTCATTTGATTTTTACTTCAATTTGTTTTCTGATAAGTTTGGCAATTTTTTCTTTACTCATCCATCCTGAAACGATATTTTTTTTGGAATCTACTATGATCACTTGGTTATTTTTAGGATTTTTCTTATATCTGATTAAACCAATATCATTTGCTACAATCATATCTGCTTCTGATTCTTTCAATTTTTTTTGAGCAGATTTGATTAATTGAGCTTTTGTAAAATTTGTTTCTGCTTTAAAACCAACAAGTAAAACATTTTTTTGATATTTTTTAATTTGATCTATTATTTTTGGAGCTTTTTTGAGGCTGATATTCATACTTGACTTTGAACTTTTGATTTTATTCTTACTTTGAATTGTAGGAACATAATCAGCAACAGCTGCTGCCATAATCACAATATCAAATTTTTTCTTTAGTTCTAATTTTACTACAGAATACATCTCTTTACTAGATACAACATTGATTATTTTTGCACCTTTTGGTGCTTTTTCATTTCCTGGTCCATAAACAAATGTAACTTTAGCTCCTGCAGAAATTAATTCAGATGCTAAACTAACTCCTGTTTTTCCAGAACTTTGATTTGTAATTGCACGTATAGGATCTATTTGTTCTATTGTTGGTCCTGCAGTGATCAACACTTTTTTATTTTTTAATA
>CALFHG010000348.1 GCA_937875805.1 uncultured Nitrosopumilaceae archaeon | reverse complement strand
AAAAGATCCGCAGGAACAAAATCAAATATTTTCTGCAAAGATTGCTCCAGTTTTTCTTGATTAATATCCAGAATTTCATCAGAATAACCAAAAACTGCAACTCCTATTACTAGCACAATAATTATTCCTACAGCAACTTTCCTTCCTTGTATTTTTTTGTGTGATCTTCCATAGGATTTTTTATTACACTTTGTGCAAACAAAATATCCTTGTGTATATACAAAATTGTGACTACAGCCCATGTTAATCAGTACCTTCTAGAAAAACTTTAGATCCATCACAACCCGATATGATATGTGATTCTCTTTGTTGACCCGCTTCATCAATTAAAAAATAATCTGATTGATAATTGCATTGTTCACAAATTACACAGTATTGTCCAGAACTGATATTTCGTGCTGAATTGACGTTTGTATTTTGTCTTAGAACATTTTTCTTAATAAATTTCACATATCTCACTTTGACGCAATCATGACTTTCTAATTGGATGTGATTCATGCAGACCAATTCATTACAGAATTTGCATTTTTTACTATTAAAAGCATGTAAATTTTTCTCGGCACATGATGGAACATAGCAGTCAGTCATCTTCTAATCCAATTTTCTAAATTTTGTATGAACTTAAGCGTGTTGGAGTTCAGAATCTCTTTCTAATTACAACAATTCCAGCAATTGGAATTCCAACATACATCATTGCATTAAGAACAATCAAACTAATTCCATATCCTAACACTGAACTTTCTGAATTCATGTCAACATAGTTCAAAATAGACAATGATGATATCATTGGAGTAATTGCAACTTTCACCATTTCTTTGAAAACTGGATTTTCTCTTTCATAATCTGCAATAATTGGTGAAAATGAATAGTAGAAATCATTGAATGCACTCATGAAACTAGTTCCTGATGATGGTGTATTGAATTGATTTTAAAAAGTCTAAATCATATCAGATACTTTGGAAGATTCTCTATACATCATTCCTATTTCGAATAATTTAGAACAAAGTTCTTCTATTCTCTCCTTTTGCACAGGATAAATGTGCGGTAATGTATGAGAGGGTCGTACATCTACTTTTTTCGTTGATGTTTCTGAAAAATGTTTTGCCTCCTCATTCATTATTTCACTAACTTTTTTTATTCCTTCATCTGTTAGGTTAAACGGAGTACAGAACATATCCATACTTACTCTGTAGTATTTTCTACCCCCCATGGCTGTGATATATGGAATTGACTTTTCTACACAGTAATCCCAATGTTCGTTTGCTTTCGAGGTATTGTCTGTG
>CALFHG010000347.1 GCA_937875805.1 uncultured Nitrosopumilaceae archaeon | reverse complement strand
AAAGCGACCTACGGCCAACGCGACAACCTGATCTTCAAGCCGCAGGTTGGGCCATCGCAATATCTATAGTATTCTGCGTGGGCTTGCCATTATCATAAAATTTTGCGACAATCATCTTTCTTGAAGTATAAAATTTCTTTACCCCATCAAACTCTTCTTCAGTTTCAATATTGACTTCAATAATAGTTCCTTTACCAACTTTTCTCTCAACATTCTCAACTTTTACAATAGTGAAAACCCCCTTATCATCTAATTTTGACAATGAAGCTTCTACCATATCTTACTCTTCATCTTTCCCATCAGTATTGATGTTATCACATTCAGGCATTGATATTGAAATTTGATCATTTTGTTTTATCAAATAATCTAATGTATTCATGAATTTTCTGCAAGAATAGTGAACTTAAGCGTATTGGAGTTTAGATATTATTTAAAAATAGATAATAATCAAAACCAACCAGTTATCCACTGACAACTGAGCATCAATTCTCTTGTGATATCCATTATGTTTGGGATTATTTGATTACTATCTAGATACACTACAAGATAATGAAATAAAAATACTGTTCAGCAGATTATCAATATTTGTTTATTTTTTATACAAAAATTAAACAATTAGAAAAATAAAGAGTTAAAATCAAATTTACTCAAAATCCCATTCAGGAACAAAAACAATCTCATCTGCACCTAAATTTAACATTGAATATGACATGTTCTTTGTCAACCTCATTGATGGCTCATAACAATTTAGAGCATTACAGTCCAAGCATATCCAACTACCCCCATCCACAAGAGTCATAATCATTTTAAGATCATCACTATTGCAACTATAACAAATTTCAGGAATTTGTTCCAACTGTCGGGCTCTAGAAATAATTAGTCTACCTGCTTCGTCATAATCTGCCATAGATTTTGTATGAGAATTATGAACTTTAATGTATTGAAGTTTAGATTTTGGAATGTTTCAAAAACTAAGAGAAATTACATTATAGAATTCTTAAAGTCGCTAATTGAAGACATTGAATTTTTTGTATGATGCCCAATGTCATGAATAGTAGAACCATTGTATTTTTTATCAAGATATCTCCCTGCAACTATCATTGGTCCTCCAATTGCACAAGTAATACCAGTAGGCTCAGGAACCCATAGCATCAAAAATCCAATTTTTTGGAGTTTTTTACCTGGAGCTGGGGCTTTTTGAAGAGCACCTAATGAACTAGCAACAGGTTTATCATTAATACCGGAAACTTCAGCATACAAATTTGCTCTACGTTTAGCAGAATCAGAGAATTTTCTCAATTTATCTAGACGTTCCTTTAGTGGATCAACCATTCTAACATAGATTTAGAAAAAATTAGTTAAGAAACAGAGATCAACTCACATCACATTCAAGTCAACAAAGAATAGCTAAAATCAACTCAAAAGACATCCAATTATACTAGATTTTATTTATAAAAAATAACCCCATGAAAGATAAAAATTCTAAAAGATTAGATTCAATCAAGGCAGCACATGAATTAGAAAAAACTCGTTCCAGTACAAGAATGGAGGATTATTTAGAAATTATTGCAGAATTAGTAGAATTAAAAGGATATGCAACAACATTAGACATTTCAAGATACATGAATGTAAGTGCACCCAGTGTCACCAAGATGCTTCAAAGACTAGATGAAAATGGATTTTTAGAATATGAGAAATATCATGGAATCAATCTTACTGACAAAGGAATTAAAGTTGCAGAAGGAATAAGACAAAAACATGGAATATTATTAGAATTTTTTGAAATTTTAGGAGTAGGTTATGATACGGCCAACCAAGATACAGAAGGAATTGAGCACCATCTAAATCAAAAAACAATCAAGCAGTTAAGAAAATTTATTACTTTTTTAAAAGCAAATCCCAAAATCATCAATAATTTTAAAGATCTTTAAGATAAATCTTAATATCGTTTTGTGAAGATGTGTAATCTATTAATTTTCTCGAAACATCAGAGCGTTTTGGAATTATGATTTGTCCCTTTTTACCAATTCTAACTGATGCAATAAATTTTTCATTACCATAAATATCAGCATGCATTGAAGTGAAATTTTTATTCACTGTAAGTAGTAAAGAAGTTTTTGATTCTGAAAAACTAAATGGCACATCATTAGATGTTAATGATACATCATCAGATATTTTCTCAACAACATCAATGTGTACTCTAAGGGATTTTTCAATTTCTTTAATGTTTGAACCCCCTCTACCAATTATTGATGCAATGCATTGTTCATCAACCATGACTTTAACACGATTATCAGATAAAATTTCAACTTCAGCCCGAGGATCATATCGTCTAAATGTTTCTTTAATTTTATCCTCAGCTAATTTTTCAATTCCAACCTTATCTACTTTTTTTCCAACAGGAACAATGACGTTTTCTTCTCCAAAAGTATAGATTTCATGTTCTAAGACATCATCTTCAAAATTTCTAATTTCAATTACAGGTCTAGCCAAATCAGATTCAGTCATTCCAGTAGGGACTTTAACCATTAATTCTAAATCATAGACTTTTTGAATCCCACCATCTTTAACAAAAACTACAGTATCTAACACATTTGGAATAATTCCAAGTTCAATTTTTCCAATAAAGCGTTGAATTGCATCTAATGGAGAATTTGCATGTACAACTCCAACCATGCCAACACCAGTCAATCTCAAATCAGCGAATGTTACAAAATCTTCTCGTCGTCGCACTTCATCAAAAATAGTATAATCAGGTCTTACAAGTAACAGAATATCAGCAGAATTGTCAAAACTTCCATCAAGTTTACTGTATTGAGTTACCCCAGAGTCAACTTGCAAGTCACGCGGAGATTCAAATGTTTTTACAATTTTTCCTTTTTTATGATAAAAATTTGCAAGACCAGATGCAAGAGTACTTTTTCCAGAGCCAGGAGCACCAGAGATAACAATTCCTTCTGCACTATCAGCAAAGCGCTCCATTAATTTTTCAGAAATTGTATAATCATCAAGGATTAGTTTTACAATAGGATGCACTATTGTAATTTCAAAAGCCTCAGAGAAAGGAGGGTATGTGATAGCTATTCGGTAATCTTCGTGTTGAACCACATATGCACCAGTTTTTGATATCTCCAACGTACTAGAATCATGGGTGTTTACAATATCTAAAATTTGAGAAGTAATAAGTTCCAAATAATCTTTAGAAAGGAGTTCATCGTTAATCTTTGTCAATTCAAAGGCTCCAGGTTTGCCTTTTTTAGCCAACGGATATTGATTTTCTTTAAGATGCACACTCATGGTTTCAGAATCAAAATACTTTAGAAACTCTAATGATGTAGTTTTAATTTCAGATTTAAGAAATACTGTTTCGACACCTTCAGCTTGTGCCACCAAATGTTGAACTTTATCAGAAGTGTATAGTATGGCATTATTTTGTTTGGCCATGTCAACGATTAGTGCATCTATCCTACCACTAGATGCAAGCTTTACATCATCAGAAGTAGTGTGGGGACCGCTTACAACAATATTTAGTCCATAACTGCCAGATAATAATTTAAGTCGTTTAATTTTTTCAAGGCCTACAAATCCTTTTTCCTTTTTCTTTGATGCTTGGGATTGTAATTCATCAAGAACAGATTGAGGTATTATAATTTCAAAATTCCTAACATTTCCAGATTCAATTTGAGCAATCAATTGGCCATTAATTATAACACTAGTATCAGCAACAATTTTAGACATTATGTTAATCATTAGAAATTAGAATAATACACTAAAATTACTTTGCTAAAAGATCTGAAATTGCTTTTAAGATAGTATTAAAATCAAATGGTTTTGAAATGTATGAAGATGCACCAGAGGCTAAACACTGTTGTATTACTTTTTGATCATCACTTGCAGTGATTAAAATAATTTTAGCGTTAGGATCAAATTGAATAATTTCTTGTACAACAGTCAAGCCATCTTTCTTGGGCATTGCCAAATCTAATAAAACTAAACTAGGTTTATTCTTTTTATACAAATTAACAGATTCCTCACCATCACATGCTTCTAAAATATCATCATAATTACCAATAGACAGAATATCTTTCAAAACTAGCCGGATTGCATCTGAATCATCTGCAATCATAATAAGTGCCATGATTAATCAAACATTTCAGTATTTTAAATAGATTCATTAATTTGACATATTTTCAATTTTAGAAATCTTTTCCTTAATCAGGGATAATTCACAAGTACCCTCAATCATCAAAGATGCCATAAAAGGCAAAATTTCAGATAAAAGATCAAAAATTCCCTCAACATCACCACCATCCAAAGATGTTTTCAATAAACTATCAAGTGCGCCAGATATTTCTCCAAGATGTGTCTTACCCATCATAGGGGCCAATCCCTTAATTTTGTGAGTGTGCTTTTGTAATTTATCGGCATTAAAAATAACATTGCCATCATTTTCACAAATTGCCAAAATTTTCTTTAATTCTGCAAGATCTTCGTTAATCTCTTTTGTAGCCACATTCAAAAATTCATCAGACATATCAGATAACATATCAAAAAGGCACCATTATTTTTATACTCTATGATCAAGAATCCACAGTGTGAGACTAATCAGTAAAACATACTTTTTGGTAGCGATATTAATTTTTGCAGCAGGAATTAATTTAGTCTTATTATATCAAGGCAATAATGTACAACATTATGAATCATTTTCAATCATCAAAATTGGAGATATCAAAGTAGGATCTGAATCAATTTCAGGATTAGTCATATCTGTTGCAGGTGGAAGCGACGAAGACAAAGAAAAATTAGATCAAAAAATATTTGAAGTAGAAAAAATTATTCAAACAATAAAAAATAGTGGAACAATAAATGGGCAACAAATTGAAAAAATACCATCTGAATTGTCTTCAGATTATAATAATTTATCAACATCGTGGGATAATTACAAAGTCAGTGTTATAACTGCAGAAAAAATATCAATTTTTGATCCAGAAGCTACTAAAGCAATGAATTATCTTTTACAAAAAAATAATGAACTAATTTTAATAGCCAATAAATTAACTAACGAAATTGAAAATTTGGATAGAGATTATTCCAGACATAAAGAAATTGCCAATGAATTATTAGAATGTGCAAAAGTCATTGGACAACAAACACTGTTAATTTCAATTGGAGAAGATATTAATTCTCAAGATGAATTAAAAGAGAAAAAACTGAAATTTGAAATTGGAATTAGAAAATTATTACAGATATCCACTTTAGATTTAGATGTTGAAAGTGTTGGAGAAATTCATGAAGAATTAATTCAAATTCCAAGAGAAAATTCAAAATCATTGCAAGAAATAGATCCATTATGGGAATCAATGCAATCAAAAATAACAATTTTAGAAGAAAGAACCCTATTATCACCAGAATTTAATTCTGCAAAGAATAAAATGAATTCGGACAAAGAAATACTATATCAAGACATAGATAAAGTTCTTAAAAAATGGAGTGACATCACATCAGATAAAAACTCAGATGAGCAAATCATTATTCAAGTAATATTGATAGTAGATATCGTCATTTTCTTCATAGTTCTCATTATAATTAGACAATCATTATCACCACTGGATAAAATTACACAAGCTATTTCAAAAGTAAAAGAAGGAGTATATGGAGAAATTCAATATTCTGGAAAAGATGAAGTAGGACAATTAGCTGATAGTTTCAACACAATGTCCCACACAATTAAAGAAAAAGAGGATGAGGGAAAGAAAAATGAACTTGCAAAAGATGAATTTTTAGCAATGATTACACATGAATTAAAAACACCTCTAGTACCCATTCAAGGATATTCAGATATTTTACTTAGTGAACATTTAGGAAAATTAACAGATAAACAAAGAGAAAGAATAAGCATCATTAAATCAAGTTCTGAAACACTATTATCAATAATTTCAGATTTGCTTGATGCTCAAAAATTAGAATTAGGACAGTTGAGAATTACAAAAAAAATAACAAGTATCAAAGAGGGCATTAGCAAAGCAATTGAAAGTATCAAATTAGAAGCAGAGAAAAATAATATTGAAATTATTTTAAAGGGAGAAGATATTCAGATAGAACACGATTCAGACAGAATAGGACAAGTTATTTCAAACTTGATTAAAAACAGCATCATAGCAATTAAACCAAACGAAGGTAAAATTGAAATCAATATAGAAAATAATCCATCAGATGTAACAATAAGCATTAAAGATAATGGAACAGGTATTCCTAAAGAAAAACAAGTTGGACTGTTTAAAAAATTCTATCAAGTAGATGCCACATTAACAAGAGAAAGGGGAGGTAGTGGATTGGGTCTTGCCATATGTAAAGGAATTATTGAAAATCATCTAGGAGA
>CALFHG010000346.1 GCA_937875805.1 uncultured Nitrosopumilaceae archaeon | reverse complement strand
TACCTAAATGGAGTATAAACCAGTAATATTTAACATAATTTTTTAAAGCAGGGTTTATTCCAGAATGTTTTTTATATCGAGTAAAAAGAGCAATGTCACTTTGGGAAAGAAAGAAAAATGTGTAATTTGTAGTGAATCAATAGAACTTCATTTCAAAGCCATGGAAGAATGGAAAATTGATGGTACATTATGTGGTAAATGTTATTCAAAAAAACTCAGTGAATATTATCCAGGTGAACACGTTAGAGTAAACAAGCATTTAGATTAATTTTATTCTAATTTTGAAAGTTTATTCAAATTAATACAATTCCAAACAAGTGGATCACTTTTTACATCTTTTTCTTCTAAAAATTTAATATCAGTAATTATTTTTTTCTTTTTTAATAAATTAACCTGAAAACTTGAAAATTTCTTACAATCACAGTTGTTGAACAAACAAACATCTCCATCACCCTCATCATGATCCTGAGATTCATGACTACAATTACAAACTGCATCTTTCTTTACATCACCAAGTAATTTTTCTGCATATACACCCAATCTAAGATATGCCTCCCCATCATGACCTTTTTTGAATCGTTCATAATTTTCAGATTTTGGCAATTCCTTAAAAAAAGATAGATTCGTATCAGGTTTTTGGGAATCAGAACCCATGATGAACCAATATTTGTCATCGATCTCTAAAAATCGGATTTTAATTGATGGATCCACCCAAGAATGAATTGTGTCATGCCAAATGGAAGCTGCTTCTTTTCTATCAGTAAATAATGGAACAACATTCATTCGTAAATCATAATATCTATACGCAACACCTACAAAGTCATCAAACCAAGGAATTGCAGAGTGTGAAGACATTGCAGGGAAATCAAGTCAGAGCTTATTTATCTGATCTGAATTAGTGGTAATACCCTTATATCATAGTTTTAGACTTAGTTACGTATGGCTTCCTATAGAACCAGTATGCAAATTGTTGCAGATTTACTTGATGCAACTCAACAGTCTGGTCAAGAAGGTATCAAAACAACATCACTTCTTACAAAGGCAAACCTATCACATTCAAGATTATCAAAATTCTTAGCAAATTTGACAGGAGCAGGTCTAATCAACAAGATAGAATTCGATGGTAAGAATACTTTTGTAATTACTTCAAAAGGCAGACAATACTTGGACTCTTACATAAACTTCTCCAGTATTGCAGGATCATTTGGATTAGAACTTTAAAATTTATTTTCTAGATCTTCTTTTCGCATTAGCTTGTTGTCGTTCTTTTCTTTCTTTATAGGAACTGTAAACCATAATGATGATTATTCCTGCTATGGCAGCATAAAATAACGGAATAAGAGGTGGATCTCGAAATTCTCCTGTAGAGGGTTCAACAAAAGCTATTGGAATAGTTACAACCATAAAAATTAAGATTACTAAAAGATACTTGTCCACAAATTCTTTGTTTTACAAAACCATATATCTTTTTGATTTTACATAGGGAACAGAGAAAAGATGGTAAAAATACTTGAGATGATAGGATTAGCTCTTGTAGCAATAATGACATTAGGTTTCGTAGGGGTATTCATACCATATGGAATTGATAAAGGAATAACAGAATTATTTTGGGGATGTGCAGGTGTGGCATTAATGATAATCATCTATAGAAAGATAAAAAATAAGAAAGAAGAAAAGGAAAATTAGAATTCTTTTAGAGATTGTTAGTGATTGATCAATAGTTAATCAACCGACAGATCTATAAAGGACAATTTCAAGTAAATTACAAGGGAAATTATTTGGTTGATCAAACAAAACAATGGTGGGAAGGTTTAGGAAAAGAACTAGAAACAGACATAGAAACAGTCATTGAATCAAATTAACAATTATCTAAAATTTTAAAAATTTAACAGAGCCTTGAACGGGGTACGAACCCGCGACCTAACGCTTACGAGGCGTTCGCTCTACCAGGCTGAGCTACCAAGGCACGTTTGGATAAATCCATCAGAGTTAATAAAAAGCCTTTCCGAAATGGACTAAATGAAAAAAACAATTTCAGGAATTAGGGGAATATTTGGAGATGATTTAAACCTAAAAGACGTTCTTGAATTTTGTAATAATTTTTCATCATTAATTAAATCAAAAAAATGCGTCATAGGAAAAGATACCAGACCTTCAGGATCAATGATAAAAGATGCAGCAAGTGCTGTATTGATGAAAAATGGAATTGATATTTTTAATTTGGAAACAGTTCCAACACCAGTAGTTTTCAGAGAAGCAAGAAATTATGGTGCAGGATTAGTAATTTCTTCATCCCACAATCCATTAGAATGGAATGGAATGAAATTCATCATTGATGGAAGAGGAGTAAATGAGCAAGAACTTCCTCAAATTATCCAACATCAAGAGATTTTAAAAACAAAAGTAGGCATTGAGAATGAAATATCAACATCATACATAGAGGATGCAAAAAAAATCATAGGAAATTTGGAAAACAAGCCAGAAATTATAGTAGATATTGGAGGAGGGGCCGCCAAAGATTTTGCTCCAAAATTATTAAGAGAAATTGGATGTAATGTTATAGTAATTAATGAAAATATTTCTGCATGTTCAAGAGGACCTGATCCTACATCAGATAATTTATTAGAATTAATTTCTACAACTAATAAAAAAGATATTGGATTTGCATTTGATCTAGATGGAGATCGATTAGTTGTAGTTAACGATGGAAAAAAACAAACACCAGATGTCACACTTGGATTAGGCGTAGCAAAATCATTAGAGTTAGGATACAAGAAATTTGTTCTAAGTATAGATACCAGTGTCTCAGTTGAAAAATTCATCAAAGAAAAAGGTGGAACGGTACAAAGATCCAAAGTAGGAGAAGCGAATGTAATAGATCTCATGTTAAAAAATAATGCCCAAGCTGGAGGCGAAGGAAGCAGTGGAGGTTTCATTTTACCAGAATTCAATTATTGTAGAGAAGGAATTCTTACAAGTGGCCTTATTGCATCTATGTTAGGGAGTACAGAATTTAATGAAATTCTAAATTACATGGAAAGTTATAATCAAATAAGAGATAAAATAAAAATTAATTCAAATTTTCATGACAAAGTAATTGAAGAAGTAAAATTAAAATTTTCTAAAGATTATTCTGAAATAATCACATTAGATGGAATAAAAGGAATTATTGATGAAGATAGTTGGGTTTTAATCAGAAAATCAAATACAGAAGACATTATTCGAGTTTCAGCAGAATCAAACAATGAAGAAAAATGTAAAGAGATAGTTAAAGATACAATAAAAATGGTAAATCAAAGTTATGAAAAAATTAGATGAGACAGCAATAATCAAGATTTTTCAGACGGGTTTTGGTAAGAAAGATTTTGAATCAGAAGATGTTGAAATTTTGAATTTAGGTAAAATCAAAATCATAGCAAAAACTGACACGTTAGTAGAAAGCACAGATATTCCATCTAAAATGAAATTATCTGATGCTGCAAGAAAAAGTGTTGTTGCATGTGTGAGTGATTTTGCTGCAAAAGGTGTCAAACCCAAATATGGAATGATTTCAATTAATCTACCAAAAATAATTTCACGCTCAAAAGTTAACGAAATTGCTTCAGGTTTTAAAAAAGCATGTAAAGAATTTGATATTTCAATTATTGGAGGAGATACAAACGGAGGCAAGGAAATTGTATTCAATGTATGTCTTTTTGGAATTACAGACAGGATAGTTACTAGGAAAGGTTCGAAGAAAGGAGATCTGATATTTGTAACAGGTCCATTTGGATATACATCTGCTGGATTAAGTATGCTTCTAGGTAAGAAAAAAGGAAAAGAAGTTTTTGCCAAAAAAGCTATAAAATCAGTTATCAATCCAAAACCTAAACTCGATTTTGGATTAAATAATAAAAAATATTTTTCATCATCAATGGATTCTAGTGATGGATTATCAACTACACTAAATGAAATGTCAAAACAAAGTAAAAATAAATTCATAATAAACAAAATTCCAGTATTGAAAGATTTAGAAAATTATGTGGAGTTTTACAAATTAGATTTGAATAATATGGTTTTCAATGGTGGGGAAGAGTATGAATTC
>CALFHG010000345.1 GCA_937875805.1 uncultured Nitrosopumilaceae archaeon | reverse complement strand
TCAAAAAAATTTTCACAATTATACTAACGAGTTTAGGAAAAAATATCATTAAAATAATTAAGATTTAATAATATTCAAAAAACAAATTTAAAGAAATAATTGTAATTTTTAAATTCAACATACGTTTAAAATTCATTAGATTTTAGATGAATTGTGGAATTCATTCAAAACGAAGAACCCAATGTAAAAAAACCAATAATTATTGCAGCAATGCAAGATATGGGAAATGTTGGAAACATAGTTGTAAATTTTATCAATGAATCACTTGAAACAAAAACTTTTAGAACAGCAAAAGCATCGTTTCCAACATATATTATTGATAAAGGCGGATACATTGATCTTCCTGATGAAAAATGGGAATACAAATGTACAGAAGATTTGATAATTTTTGGCGGAGGAAAGGGTCAACCCCAGAGCAATAGTGAGTTAAACGCTTTATGTCAAGATGTGATAGATATAGCAAAAAAGTATTCTGCAAAGTTCATCTATACACTCGGAGGTTTTCACACTAATAGGATATTCAATAGTAATCCAAAAACATACATCACTACAACATCAAAAGAATTAACCAATCAAATGGAAGGACTGGATGTTGAAACCACACCACAAAAGTCAATCATAACTGGATTTAATGGACTAATACTTGGGTTTGCAAAGAAAAATGGAATTCAAGGAATTGGAATGTATGGAGAATTAAATCAACCTGAAATTCCACAATACAGATCAGCAATTAGCATCATCAAAACCTTAGAAAAATTGACATATAGAAAATTAGGAGATACAAGTCAATTAGAAATTATGGCTCAAGATATAGAAAGAAAATTTAAAAATTAAATTTAATGAGATTTGCCAACTTCATGAGATTCAGTATTCTCATTATGACAATCACAGCTACAAAGATGAGTACTATGATTATTCATACAATCTATACACTCAAAGTGTTTTCTTGTTTCACACGCTGCACAAATCATCTTAATTATGCTAAACAATAGGAGAATTTGAGTTTTTTCTATTGGTCTTAGTACTCAACTTCACTTCGTTTAAGCAGACTATTTGTTAAATCCACATATCCTTGTGGATCAAGTTCTTTTGCAAATCCTTTATCGATATTAATTAAATATATTGAATGAAGATGAGCATTTAGAATATCATCATATGCTATTGGTGGATTTTTGTAATAACGATCACATAGATCCTGGATTTTCTGTACATCTTCTTTCTTACGTGCATTGGGAGGTAGTAGAAAAATTTTAGAAATCGGTAAAATTCCAACTACAGGCGTGGCCAAAGAAAATTTTGAGCAATGCTGACTGTATCTTGCAATTTTACTCATTATTCTTGCAGAAAAATAATCTATAGTGTCCATTGCATGTTCGGGAGGAGTAAATCCAGTTTCAATTTCGATGATAGTATCCCCACCACCTTTTTTTGCATAAATATCACATACAAGGATTTCAGAAACATCTTTTTCAACTTCAACTACATACCCTCTAGAAATCAGAGTGCTTGCACAAATCAATTCTAAAACAGAGTGATTGATTTTTACCAGATTTTTTCTATACATTCCAATTAATTGCTGCCCAACATAATTCAGTTTAGAGACATCATTTTCTTTTAGATTTTTTGAGAGTTTATCAATCATCTCAAAAATATCATTTCTGAATTTTTTCAAATCCATGTTCAAGATAGTGTAATTTTAGAGGTTTAAGAATATGCAGGGATTGTAAAATTGACAGTTCCAGGGCGTAAAAGAAATAAAATTACTCAAATAAAATTGAAAAATAGCGAATTTTTATTCATACTTTGTCTTAACTGTAAAAATGAAAAGGATGGCATGTGTATAGAAATAATGCCATAGCCATAGGATTATTTTCATTTTTGATGTTATTTTCATTTATTCCCACATCCCAGGCAGAACTTTGGGAATTTGTAGTGGAAGCAAACGTGGAAAACGGGGTTGTATATCCTGGAGATACAGTTGTTGTCACAGGAAGAGTAGTAAATCATGCATATGAGCCAACACGAGGAGTAGAAGTTTTCATCAGAGCAGGTTCAGAGACCACCAAAGCATTCACAACTCCTGACGGTCATTTTAGAGGAGAATTTGAAAATTTCCAAAGAGTCCCTGGAATATACATCGTTAATGTGGTTGCCTCATGGTACGGAATGACAGGACTATCAAGTACAGAATTTCAAGTAAAAGGAGATGCTACACCAATTTCAGCACTACAACAAAAATTATCCACAGAAGAAGCAATAAAATATCTTAGTTCAAATGAAAGCGATTTTGAGAAAAATCCAATAGGTCAAACTTTATTCAAATATTATCATGGCTTACTAGATGAATTAATTCAAGAACAAAAAGATGCAAGAGAACCAAATGAAGAACAAATATTCTTAGAACAACAGAGAATAATTGCTGAAAAATTAAGAAATCAGGCAATTGAAGAATATGAGCCAGGTTATGGTACCTACGAAGGATACAATTATGAGAATTACATTGCTGGTCTAAATCCAGAAATCAAGGATTTGGTGATACAGCAATTAGAGTTCACAAAAAATAACTTTCTAAAGGCACAGAATCTCAAACAAGAAATGTTGGCAAACGGTAGCACATATGATGAAGCCATGCAAGCATATTTTGAAATGCTTTCAATACCAAAGGCAACAATCGATGAATTCAATGAGAAATATCTAAAAGAATCTACTGAAGAAAATCAAACAAGTGAAGAATGAACTTGAGTGTATTGATTAATCCCTAAACAATTTTTAAACCAGATATTAGAAACAAGTTAGATTGAAAATATATCACAAATCCACATGTATTACTTGTAAAAAGACAATATCAGGAATAGAGCGAGTTAATGCAGATATTGAGAAAAGAGATTTTTTCAAAGATCCATTCTCAGAGACAGAATTTAAAAAGATTGTAAAAATGACAGGCAAAAAACCGTCTGAACTACTCAGAAAAAGAGACAAAATGTACAAAGAATTAGATTTAGAAAATAGTAAAAAAACAGATATCCAAATAATCAAATTAATGGTAAAATATCCAGGGTTGATTTTACGTCCAATCATTATAACAAAAAACAAAGCATTTGTCGGAAAAGTAGATTTAAAAAATCTAAAATAAATTAATCAGAATTCTCATCTTTGAATATTCTAATTGCCTCTAAATGAGAGCAATTAGCCTTCAACCCCTTTCCATGATGAAATTTATAGAAATTTTTGAAGCCAAGACATTCACAAGAATCAGATGTTACAAAATAAGATTTTTCAGGATCAGATGAAGATTTTATTTGAAATAAATCATCTTCAATTTTTACTACACATCCACTTTCAACAAGTTTTTTGGCTTTTTTAATAGTATTAGCACTCATACAAAATCTAACAAATATCAAAGTTTTATCTGTTATTTTTCATAAATTCATAAAATATTTAATAATCTGATCGCATATAGTAAATAGACGAGAGATTTACTTTTCTGTCCAAGCCTAGAATTCGTTTCACTCTCGTCTGTTTTTAAATTATATTTTGTACTCGGC
>CALFHG010000344.1 GCA_937875805.1 uncultured Nitrosopumilaceae archaeon | reverse complement strand
TCTTTCTGATGTTTTTTTGTATTCTGATAACTCTGTAATTTTATTTTCATATTTTTTATCAATTTTATCTAGTAGTACTTTTTCCTGTTCATATTCGTTATTTTTATGAGTTTTTTCAGTCAAGATTACTATTTAGTACTTTTATCAACAAATCTAGATCTACTGGTTTTCTAAGTACTGATTTAACTCCTTTACCTTTCCACTCTCCTATCTCTTGATCTGAAATTTCTGTTGCAGTAAACAATATAATATTTTTTGATTTTATCATGTCATCTTTTTCTAATGCCTCTAAAACATCATATCCTGAAAACTCTGGCATTGTTAAATCTAACAAAACACCATCCCATTCCTTTTTTTGAATTATTTCCAATCCATTTCTTCCTGAATTAGATACTGTACACATAATTCCATTAATTTTCAGAAATTTAGACAGCATTTTGGTAATTGATTCATTATCATCAATAACTAAAATTTCCATACTTGCTTATAGTTAAAAATCTCTTTTATATATTTAATTTTTTGAAATAATTGCAATGTTTCACATAACTTCATTAATGTTAGAAATTAGTATTTTATATGAATAAGGTAATTGCAGTAATTCTAATTATTGGTATTGGTATTGGCGTATTTACATTAACAAATATTTCTGAAAATGAAATTTCTGAAGAGCCAATTCGTTTGGCCATAAACCCTTTTCCTGGAACTGATTATGCTTTTGTAGCTCAAGAAATGGGTTTTTTTGAAAAATATGGGGTCAATGTAGAATTAGTTCTGAACCCAACTTATTCACAAACAGTTGAACTGTTTACAGAGGGAAAGGTTAATGGAGCATTTGAAGTATATGCCGATGCTGTTTTACAGAAACAACTTGGTAGGGATATTACTATAGTGTATGTCACAGATCAGTCTACTGCCGGAGATATAATTGTTGGTACCGTTGATGCTTTCTCTGAACTTAAAGGAAAAACTATTGGAGTTGTTGGACTAAATTCTTTTTCACATATTTTTGTGTCTTCAATTTTGGATAAACATGGACTTGATTATTTTGATGTTTTTTATGAGAATGTTGATGAAACCAACATCTTGAAATATTTGGATGATGGAGTGATTGCTGCTGGCCATACTTGGGAGCCTACAAAAACTTTAGTTGAAAATAATGGGTATCATACAATTGCTACAGCTGGTGATGTTCCTGGAATTATAACTGATGTGCTAGTTTTTGATTCACGTTTTGTGAATACTAATTCAAATGATGTTCAGGCTGTGGTTAATGCACTAAATGATGCTAGAAATTTTGTTTATTCTAATCCTGAAAAATCTATTTCAATAATGGCAGAAATTGAAGGGTTATCCTTTGACGATATGTCTGGTGCCCTTAATGATGCAGATAGGCCTGACTCTAATTTACAAAAGATGTTATTTTCAAACGAATTTGAAAACTCTTTGTATGGATTAGGTCTTGAATATGTTGATTTTTATAAAAATACGGGAGTTCTTAATCAACAGGATGTATTTGATTCAAAATTAATTAATGATCATTTTGTTAACAATTTAGATTAGAAATATGGGATATGATATATGAAATTAAGTCTCTTTTTACTAGTTCTAATGGTTTCCAGTATTGCAATTGTGTCTGGTTCTACATTTGTGATTATTGATGATTTGGTGAAATCTGAAAAAGAATCTACATTGGATTTACTGCAAAGAAACTCTATTGATTTTTCACGTTTAATCTCTCTTGATCTTAATGAAAGAAT
>CALFHG010000343.1 GCA_937875805.1 uncultured Nitrosopumilaceae archaeon | reverse complement strand
GCTATGATTCTAGCAGTAGCAATTATCTCAATAATTGCAGTTTCTGCAAAATCAAAACTTAGCATCATTCCAAGATACTAAAAGTCACACAACTTTTTTCTATTTTTAAGTATACATAAATAGAGATGGATGTAAATCGCAACAAGATGAACAACCGTACGACGTTCGCGCTACTAGTCTTATTGACTGCAGTCGGTACTTTAACCGTGTCAACAGCATATGCTGCAACAAATCCAGCATGTGTAGGTTGTACTCAAGAGGATGCCAGAGCAATGGCATTAGATGATCTCATGGGTGCAATACCAGTATCTGTTTGGACAGACAAAGCAGATTATGGTCATAATGACATAATTAAGGTAGAAGGCCAAGTAGCAAATGAATCTGGATATCCAGTTACAATTACTGTGATTAGCCCTCTAAACTCTATTGTTACAATTGATCAAATCAATGTAGTAAATCGTAGTTTTGAGACAACACTAAACACAGCAGGTGCAATGTGGAAATACGACGGTACTTACACCATTAAAGTAAACTATGGAACTGCTGAAAAAAGTAACAGTGTCAAAGTTGAACTAACTGGTGGAGTTGCAAATGACCAAACACCAACTACAGACAAACAATGTAGTGCTATGGAATTATCTGCAAATGGTCAATGTATACCATTTACCATTTCAGGTGGAACAGTAACAAGTGCAACCCTCAATACTAATGACAATTCAATTGTCATTATGATCAACGCTGAAGAAGACGGAACATTAACAATAAACCCATCAACAACAGTCCAAAAAGGTATCTTCATGGTACTAGTGGACGGAGAAGAATGGGATGATGTAGAAATTGTTGCAAACAAAGTAACAATAATGTTCCCAGCAGGCGCTGAAACAATTGAAGTAATTGGTACCTTTGTGATCCCAGAATTCGGTACAATCGCAGCCATGATTCTAGCAGTAGCAATTATCTCAATAATTGCAGTCTCTGCAAAATCAAGACTAAGTATTATACCAAGATACTAAAAGTTACACAACTTTTTTCATTTTTTCATTTTTTAATAGTAAAAGAGATATACAAATGAGCATTGAAATATTTATGGATTCTAGAATATTTTACAGTCTTGCATTGGTACTAGTGATTTCTACTGGAACAGTATTTGCAGAAGAATTTTCAGTTTTGATTAAAACAGATGATAATAATTATGATGAAGGAGATACAATTGTAATTTCAGGTGAAGTAAGCACGGCCATACCAGGAGTAGATGTTGTAATACAATTATTTTCAGGAGGCAATATGGTGGCAATTGCACAAAAGCCGATTGCACAAGATGGAACATTTTCACATACAATACTTGCAGAAGGTCCATTATGGAAAAAATCAGGCACATATTTGGTAAGAGCTTCATATGAAGTGGGAGGAGTAACAATTTCAGAAACAGAATTTACTTATTCATCTAAATCAGAAGTGTCTGAAATTACAACCAATTTTGAAGTAGATGCAGGAAGTCATGGAACATTTGATGTTGAATATACCATCAAAGGTGGTACAGTCAAAAACATGGTGGTGGATTCAAACACTTTTGCAATCATAGTACAAATTGACGCAACAGATGAAGGAGAAATAGTATTAGAACTTCCCAGAGAATTCATAGGGGCAGAAAAACAAGATGGTAAAGATGATACATTCATTGTTCTAATAGATGGAATAGAGGTAGAACCTCAAGAAACATCAGCAATCGGAGAAGACTTCAGAATAATAGCAATTAATTTTGAACAGGGAGATTCAGATATTGAAATAATTGGAACTTATGTTATTCCGGAATTTGGTACAATTGTAATGATGATTTTAATTGTTGGAATTATGGTGACAGTTTTAGTTACTAGAAATAAATTTCAAATTAGCGTTTAAGTTTTAGAACCAAAAGAATATTTTTCTTTAAAAGGTGAAAAAGCCCTTAGTTCTTCAACTATTTTTTTTAGAGATGTTACTGTTTGCTCAATATCTTTTTCATTGTTAAACACGCCCATAGTCAATCTAAGTGATCCAGTTATTTGTTCATGAGAAAATGCCATGGCTTGTAAAACATGTGATGCTCTTTGAGTATTAACAGAGCATGCCGAACCTGTAGAAGCAGCAATCCCATATTCATCAAGTTTGATTATAAGATCCTCTCCATTAACACCAAGGAATGTAAAATGGGCATTGTTAGGCAATCGAGATTTAGGATCGCCATTCAAAGTTACTTCTGGAATTTCATTCAATACTTTTTCAATTAACATATCTCGAAGGGCAATAACATATTTCATATTGTCATTCAAATTATTTTTGGCAATTTCACATGCTTTGCCAAACCCAACAATGTTAGCAACATTTTCAGTACCAGAACGTAATCCGTGCTCTTGACCACCACCTAAAATTACAGGATCAATTTTAATGCCATTTTTGATGTATAATGCACCTATTCCTTTTGGACCATGGAGTTTATGAGAAGAAATTGATAGTAAATCTATACCTAATTCTTTGACATTAATTGGAATTTTGCCAACTGCTTGTACTGCATCAGTATGAAAGGGGATTTTTCGTTCATTACATATTTTAGTAATTTCAGAGATTTTTTGAACTGTTCCAACTTCATTATTTCCAAACATTATCGAAACAAGACAAGTATTATCAGAAAGATGGTTTTTCAATTCTAATGGATCTACAGTTCCAAATTTGTCAACAGGTAAATAATCAACATGGAATCCATTTTGAGTTAGTTTTTTACAAGGTTCTAAAATTGCATCATGTTCTATTGAAGATGT
>CALFHG010000342.1 GCA_937875805.1 uncultured Nitrosopumilaceae archaeon | reverse complement strand
GATTGGGTCTAGATTTTTGACTCCTGGTAAATCTTTTGCAATGGATGTTCCAGTAGATATCTGTGTGTCTTTTTTGTCAAGTGCTTTCCAATTAATTCCTGGATTTGGTTTGTCAGTTTTCACTCCAAATTTTACAGATTCTCCTGGTTTGATGGTTTCAGATGATGTAAAAATAATAACTCCTTGTGCATTTTTCTCCCCTACCCATCCTTTTTCAGTTTTAAAAGATTTAAAATTAAAATCACTTCCAAGCCAGATTCTTAACGTATTGACTTCTTCTGCTGAATCATTTGTTAATTCTAATACAGTTGTTTCCTCTAATGCGATGCCTGTAACTGAAATTCCTTCACCATAAACATTTGATGGAAATATAATTAACACAATTGAAAATAACAATACGACTGAAAGGAAAATTCCTCTAGTAGAGGATCTATACATGTAATTCATTTCCATCATCTCTCACTTAAACTACTTTCCCTATTTTTCTATTTCTCAGTTTAGTATTTTTCATGAGCAATCTTCTTAAATCTTAAGCCTTTGCCTTTTGGAATCTATCCAAGTCTTTTTTCGTTGATATGTTTTGATATTGTCTGATTCGTTCAGCAATTAGTCTGTATAATGATCTAAATTGGTCTTTAGTTTTATCTGACAGGAAACTAGTCTCTTCAAGGGTAATCTTCTCGCAAATATATCTAGTAATTTCTTCATTGTTGAATTCTTCCCAATCATCATCACTATGCTCTTGCCATATTTTTCTTAATTTCTCTAAAATTCCCTTCCCTTCTTTAGATGTAATATCTTGAGGTGTGAGATTTGAAAAACCTTCTTGTCTTAACTTTATTTCATACGTTTGATTAACTGGATACAAATAATCTTCTAAAGCGATATAATCTTCAATTGATTCAAGTTTCTTCCCTTCTCTTTCAAAAAAGATGGTTTGAATTGATGAAAATTCATTTGATACTAATTGGGATGAAATTTGCTTAGACTCTTCTGAATTATCCAATAAAACAAATGTCCTATATCCATGATTTCTATAAAATATTGCTAAAGGTAATACTGAATTTTTGTTATATGCTGCAATCACATTAAGGGGATTCATTGAGATATTTGGATCTTGCAAGAATTTATCAAATGCATTAAGATACATCGCATCTGACATTGTTTCTACGATAATGATGGGTCTAGAGTTTGTTCCTATTTCTCTATCCACTATAGATTCAACTTGACCTCTACAAAGTCCATACAAAATAGGTGTTAGTGTTTTATCATCTGCATTCCAATAGTCATAAAAGATTTTACTAAGATGTTTTCTCTTATCTAATTCAACAACTAGTAAGTTACCTGGAGTGTAATCAAATATCATGAATGGCGAATGTGTTGCATACAATACTTGGTTAGATCCTGCTAAATTTTTCAATAAATCTGAAATTCCCATTTGTTGAGTTGGGTGTAGATTTCTTGCAGGTTCATCTAAAAGTAATATGGCTTCTTTCAATTCTGCTCTTTGTGTTTCAGCTGCAAAGTTTACGATGAATGAAAATGTCCATTTGAAACCCTCTGCCCTTCTGTTTAACAATCCTGTATTGGTAATGGTTCCATCTTTATGGACATCTGAAATTACCACACTCATGATATTTCCAGGACTATATCTCAAGTCAACATGAATTGGATCCCCTTTCCATGCTGGGTTTAATTTTTTAGTCAACCTGTTGCTTGCTGCATTGAGAAGTTTGATGCATTTTGAAGGGCTCTCTTTTACATTATCTAATTCTATCATGTCTAGTTCTGCTAAATAGAATAGATTCCTTACTGTTTCAGCCTTGTCAAATTCTTCAACAAATTCAATTGAATCTGCTCGCTCTCCTCTTTCTTCTCTTAGATATTCATTGAGATTAATATTGCCATAGATTTTTTTATAATCTGAAAAATATACGAATCTTGGATGCAATTCTGCCGCAATAAAATTTTGCAATGCTGTTTTTTCACTTTCACCACTTAGAAGATTTGAAAATTGACTTTCAGGACTCTTATAGATTTTTTCCCATTCTTCAATTACTTTAGCTTCCTGAATTGCAATTACATGGAATTGATTACTAAATTCTGCCATCCCGCTATCAAATGTTTCTTGGTTTTTAGGAACGTCTTCCTCAAAGAATTTTGTATCTACTTGTATTCTTAGATGATTTGGAATGGTATCTAAAAATCCAAATATTTGTCTTGAAAAATTTTCCCATGAATTAAGCCCTTTACTGTCATCTTCACTAAGTTTGATGTCTTCAAATTCATACTGTACTCGGGGATTTTGATTTGTTCTAAATAATTTTATTTTTTTAATTTCTGGCAGTCCTGGAAACTTTTCTTTAATAATACTAATTTCATGTTGGTTTAAATTAAATTCCCCTTCGGCTAGTCTCATTTCTTCTTTTAATTCTTCATTCATTTCATCACAAAGATCTAATTCTGAAACTTCTTCATCTCTATTCAATAATGTCAAAGCTTGAAGAATTGTAGTTTTCCCACTTTCATTTCTTCCTACAAAAGCTGCTAAATCACCCACTGTTATTTCTCCAGAATCATGAATGCAACGATATGCTCTAACTCTGAATTTTCTAAGTCGCATCTAGCGATATTTAGTTGGCTACGATTTAACTCATTCGTCAAAGTGATCTTGACCTTTAGAATTTTGCTAAATAGATATAAGGGAATTGTAGATTTTAAAACAAAATGGTTGCTAGGCGAGTTTTTATTGTATTTATTTTACCTGTAATTTTTTCAATAATAGTCGGTTCAGCCGTCTTGTTTGATGTTCTTCAACAACCTGATAGGGAGTTAAACATGTGGCCAATGTCTTATTCTGAAGGCGGTTCTTATTCTGAAGGAGTCCCTCATTCTTCAATTGAAATTATAGGGCTATCTAAACAATATACTACTACAGAACCTGTTGAAATTCAAGTAAAAATTGATGACTCATCATTTAGCTGTGGGGACCTTTACATCACAATCTATTCATCGGGAAAAAGTGATGCAATTACACAGGGTGGATTCTTTGATCAATGCTTTGAATCTGGAAGTAATCTGGTTCCTGTTGGAGACGAATTTTCTAAGATAATTAGCATTCCTGGTTCATATGATGTAGTCGTAGATATGGTCTCAAAACAACTCCAAAATATCTCTACCAAAGGAACATTTACCATTAAATAGGAATGAAATCTTGTTGATAAATAAGAAATTGGATTTAAAAAGTAAGGCGATTTGATATGGCAAAGAAAAAAGATGCTCTAATTGAAGAAGGAGTAAAAATTAAAGCTGATCTTGATAAATTAAAAAAGAAAAAGAAAATTCTAGATTCTACATCCACAAAGAAAGTAGCAAAAAAAGCCGATGCAAAGCCTGCAAAGAAAGTAGCAAAAAA
>CALFHG010000341.1 GCA_937875805.1 uncultured Nitrosopumilaceae archaeon | reverse complement strand
ACTTAGAGGAATTGAAGTTGCAGATACTAAAATATCCAATATTGATGGTGAGAAAGGAAAATTAATTTATCGAGGATTTAACATATTAGATCTTACAGAAAATTCAACTTTTGAAGAAACAGCATATCTACTACTTTATGACAAGTTACCCACTAAGAACGAATTAAATGAATTTAATACAAAATTAATCGAAGCCAGAGAAATACCAAAACAAATGCAAAAAAATATGGCAAATTGGAGAAAGGATGCAGATCCTATGGATATGCTTCAAGCATTTGTATCAGCACTTGCAGGATATTATGATGAAGAGTTCTTCAGTAAAGAGGCAAGTTACGATAAAGCAATAAATCTCATTGCAAAAGTTCCAACGATAATTGCAAGTTGGCAAAGAATTAGAAACGGGTTAGAAGTTGTTGACTCAGATCCATCATTAAGTCACGCTGCAAATTTTCTATACATGATGTCAGGGGAAAAACCAGATATCGAAGTTGAAAAAATATTTGATGTCTGTTTAATATTACATGCAGATCATACATTCAACGCATCAACATTTACAGCAAGACAAGTTGCATCAACAAGAGCACATATGTATTCAGCATCAAGTGCAGCAATCGGTGCACTCAGTGGAGAATTACATGGAGGTGCAAATACAGAAGTAATGAAAATGTTATTAGAAATTTCTAAAATTGATAATGTACAATCATGGATAAAAGAAAAATTAATGCGAGGAGAAAAAATTATGGGAATGGGACATGCAGTATACAAAACATATGATCCTAGAGCCCAAGTTTTAAAAGAATTATCAAGAAAATTAGCTACTAAAAATAAAGAACCATGGTTTGATAAAACTGAAGAAATTGAAACTGCAACAATATCTGAAATGAAATTACAAAAGAACAAGGACATTTATCCAAATGTGGATTTGTATAGTGCATCAATTTACTACATGTTAAAAATTCCAATGGACCTTAACACTCCAATTTTTGCAATTTCAAGAGTTGTAGGATGGGCAGCACATATCATTGAAGAAAAATTTGCAGAGGCTGCACCAAAAACAGCAC
>CALFHG010000340.1 GCA_937875805.1 uncultured Nitrosopumilaceae archaeon | reverse complement strand
TGATGTTTGTTGGAGGAGTAATTTTATTTTCTTTGACTTTTTTTGCAATGTTAGTCACTGTTCCTTTGATCATTTTCTGTTGAGGTGTAGTACCATTTTGAATAACAGCCACAGGTGTTTTCTTATTCAATCCACCTGCGATTAATTGCTTACAAATGACATCAATTCTAGATAACCCCATCATGATTACTATAGTATCAACTGATTTTGCTAATCTCTTCCATTTTACAATTTCATTTTTCTTTTCAGGATCTTCATGTCCAGTTACAAAAACTACAGATGATGCATATTTTCTATGAGTTAAAGGAATTCCAGCATATGTTGCAGAACCAATTCCAGAAGTGATACCAGGAACAATTTCATATTTTATTTTATTTTCTTTAAGAAATTCTGCTTCTTCACCACCACGTCCAAAGATAATAGGATCTCCTCCCTTTAATCGAACCACATTTTTTTTAGATTTGGCACATTCTACCATTAAATCATTAGTTGAATTTTGATGGGTTGTGTCATCTCCTACGGCTCTGCCAACATAGATTTTTTCAGTTCTTTTTGGAATCATAGAAATAATTTTCTTACTTACCAATCTATCATACAAAACAACATCTGCTTTTTGAAGTAATTCAACTGCACGTAATGTAATTAATTTACTATCACCAGGTCCGGCCCCTACAAGGTATACTTTACCACTCATGTCTTATTCCACTCCTCTAATTTTTCTCTCCAATTTAATGCAAGATCATTTACTCCTTTTTCACGAAGTTCTTCTCCAGCACTTTTACCAATAGAATAAGGATCATTTTTGTCCCCAGTTTTTGTGACTCTAATGGATTTTTTTCCATCAACTGAGAATGCAATAACATCAAGAGTGATTTTAGAACCATTAGATTTTGCGTATGCTCCAACTGGGAATCGACATCCAGAATCAATAAAATCAGACAAGGCTCGTTCTGCTTCAATTTCTAGTCTAGAATCAGAATCTTCAATTTTTTTTAACATTGCAATTGTTTGAGCGTCATCTTCTCTTGCCACAATAGCAATAGCACCCTGACCAGGAGAGGGTGAAAAATCAACAATTGATAATGGAGTATATTTTACATCAACTCCTAATCGTGAAATTCCAGCTTGTGCAAGAACTATACCATCATAATTTTCTCCAGATGCTTTTTTAATTCTAGTTTCTATATTTCCACGAATTGATTTTACAATTACATCTGGTCTTTTTCTGCTTACTTGAACTGCACGACGTAATGAACTAGTTCCAATTACTGCATTAGATTTTATATCATCCAAAGAAGAACCATCTGAAGAAATAAAAACATCATTTACTACTTCACGTTTTGGAATGCATGCCAAAATGAGGCCAGGATCTATTTCAGAGGGTACATCCTTGAGACTATGTACGGCAAAATCAATTTCTTTTTGAGCAACTGCTCTATCAATTTCCTTTTCAAATATTCCTTTTTGATCAATTGTAAATAATGGCCTAGTGTCAGTATCCCCTTTTGTTGTAATAGTTTTAATTTCATATTCTGAATCAGGATTTACTTTTTTTAATTCTGAAATAACCCAGTTTGTTTGAGCTACTGATAATGGACTTCCTCTTGCTCCAACTATATACTTCAATTTTTCACCGATTTTAATGCAGTATGATATGCATCAAGTGTTTTGTTTAGATCATTTTCTGTATGAGCATCAGATAGAAATACAACTTCAAACTGTGATGGGGCAATGAACACTTTATTTTTTAACAAAATTTGAAATAGTTTTTGAAATTTTTTGGCATTTGCATTTTTTGATGTCTCATAGTTTGTGACAGGTTTGTTTGTAAAGAAAATCTGAAACATAGAGGCTGTAAAATTGATTTGGTGAGGGATTTTCATATCAGTTGCCATATCATCAAGTGCTGTAGAAAATAACAGGTTGAATCTTTCAAGTTTTGAATAAAGTTTGTTTTTGAGTTTGTTTATTGTCTTAATTGAACTAATAGCAGCACTAACAGATATTGGATTACCGGCAAATGTACTTGCCTGATATACTTTACCTCCAGGAGAAAGTAAATCCATAATCTCTTTTTTACCACCAACTGCCGATATTGTAAAACCATTACTCAAAGCTTTGGCCAGTGTAGTAATATCAGGTTTAATTCCAAAATGTTCTTGTGCTCCACCGGGTGCAACTCTAAAACCAGTAACCACTTCATCAAAAATTAATTGGATGTTATTTTCTTTAGTAATTTTTCGTAAATCAGATAAAAAATTCTTTTCAGGTAAAATTAAACCCATGTTTGCCAAAATTGGTTCCACAATAACTCCTGCAATATCTTTATTTTTCTGAATTGTTTTTTGCAAGTCTTCAATATTATTATATTCTACAACCAAAGTATTTTTTGAAACCTCATCTAATCCACCCTCAGAAATAGAAATTCCATTATGTGCAGAACCAGATCCTGCTTTCACTAAAACAGAATCATGTGCACCATGATAACACCCTTCAAATTTTATTATTTTTTTCTTTTTTGTAAATCCACGAGCAAGTCTAATTGCAGTCATAGTGGCCTCGCCACCAGTATTCATTAATCGTACTTTGTCAATGGATGGAAAATTTCCAATGATCAATTTTGATAGTTCTGTTTCAGATTCAGTCGGAGTACAATAAAGAGTTCCTTTTGAGAGTTGTTTTGTAACAGATGAAATAATTTCTTTTCTTCTATGTCCTAAAAGTAATGCACCATAACCATTACAAAAATCAATTAAACGATTATTGTCTGCATCCCAAATGTATGCCCCATCTGCTTTTTTTGTAAAAAACGGATAAGGCTCAAAATACCTAACAGGACTGTTAACACCTGAGGGAATTACCTGTTTTGCAAGATTAAATAATTTCTTAGATTCAGACATCATTCAAGGGTATTTTGGGTCATTATTATTCGTAATTTGTTGCTCTTTGTGCTTGAAATTTCTTCCTGAATAGAAAAGCAGCCATACTAGTTCCAACAAAAGGAGCAGTCCAATATAGCCAAAGATTCTCAAAAGTGCCAGATAATAATGCAGGAGCTAGTGCTCTAGCAGGATTCATCGAGGCCCCAGAGATAAAAGCTAAAAATAAGATATCCAATCCAACAATGCCACCAATTGCAACACCACTAAATCCTCTCAGACCTTTTGTATATACAACATAAAATATGACACCCATCAACATCACAGAAGCTAATACCTCAACTGGAAAAATCAACAGGATTGAAAAATCATAATTTGGAGCATTTGCTCCAAGACTTACCCCATCTCCAATGAATCGCAATACAAACATAGAACCTAAAATGGCTCCAATAATTTCTGCAACAAAATAATACAACACTTGGGTTTTTGAAATATGTCCAGTGATGTAATATCCTATAGTTACTGCAGGATTGAAATGTGCCAAAGATATTTTTCCAAAAGAGTAAACACCAATTAACAATGCAATAAAGGGGGCTAAAGCAGCAAATGGAATACCTAATTTTCCATCAAACACCTCATAGTCATAAACAATGGAACCAGTTGCAAAAACTACCAGAATAAATGTGCCAATTAGTTCTACTGTAAAAATTTGTAAATTGGAATACGTCATTTACGTTAGACCTCAAGAGTTTTGATTAGATTCATTACTTCAGATTTTATTTCATCACGAATTATTCTAACTTCTTCAAGTGATTTTTCTTTTGGATCAGAGATATTCCAATCAATGGTATCTTTTACAAACAATAATGGACAAGATTCTTTATCCATACATCCCATGTTAATGACATTAGATGAATATTCCACCATATCATCAGACAATAATTTTGGTAGTTGATCAGTCAGGTCAATTCCAATTTCTTTCATTACCTGAATTACAATTGGATTAAGTTTTAATGAAGGGATAGTACCTGCACTTGAAACATTGAATTGTTTTGAGGCAAATTTTCTAAAAAATGCTTCAGCCATTTGGCTTCTACCAGCATTTTCTACGCACACAAACAGCACATTTTCAGGCATATCTACACCGTCACATAAATATTAGTTTATATAAATTTAAATTGATATGAATGGAGTCAGTCTTTTAAAATGTATTTGTAATGAAACACGTTTTGAAATTTTAGAATTATTACAAAAAAATAAAGAACTCTGTGTAAATGATTTTGTTAAAAAATTAAAAAAAGATCAACCACTAGTCTCCCACCATCTAAAGACATTAAAAAAATGTGGGATTGTTAAATCAAGGGATGAGGGGAAAAAAGCAATGTATACAATATCAAACAATCAATTATCAGAATTAATATCAAATGTTACAAAAACTAGTAAAAAAATTCCAGTTTTATGTTCAGACGATAAATGTTGTTAGAATTTTTCAGTTCTGACTACACTAACATCACTAACATATACAATTATAGCAAAATTAGCAAACATTGTTCTTGAGATTTCTTCAACTATATCTTGTAATTTTTCCTCACGCAAGATAACTTCAACTTTGACATTTTTTTCATTTTTAAATCCTTGACCACGGATTCCACGTGCACCATTTCCATCTACTTCATAAGTTGTATAGGCATTAATTTCATGTTTGTTTAAAATTTCGATAATATTTTTTTGCGCAAGAATTTCACAAGTAATAGTTAGTAATTTTACAGTGTAGAGTTTCATATCCAATCCTTTGTGATGTAATTGAATAAGTCTATCGATCCGTCACCATGAACTAAAGTTGAAACAGCAAACATGATTGGAAGTAAAACAATAATGTTGTATGGGAATGTAATGCCTAAAGCAGATGTAATGTAAAGACTAGGATTTGCTTGTGGAATTGCATGACGTAAAACTGCAGGGGCTGCAATAAATGAGGCACTTGCTAATAACAATCCAAACATTACTGACCCACCTAGGCTCAAACCCATGACTGTAGCTACCAATACTCCCACTATACCATTGAAAGTTGGCATGATTACAGCAAATGCTATAAGGAAAATTCCAACTTTTTTAACATCACCTAATCTTTGACCAGCAATAATACCCATTTCAATCATAAAAATTACAATAGCTCCAGTAAACATTTCATCAAAGACTATTTTGATAGAATCAAATCCAGATTCTCCAATAATATAACCTATCACAATACTTCCAAGAAGAATAACTATTGCCTTGCCAGTTACAGATTCATGTAAAACTTGAGAAAGTTTTGTTTTTGTTTCTTGAATGCCCATATCAAGATCTGAGGCATCACCTTTAGTGAATGATTTTTTTTTCTGACGAATTTGTTTTGAAACTGCCATGTTTGTCAAAAATATTGCTAAAATGAAAGCAACAGGTTCTAAAACAGCCAAAATTGCTGCAAGATATCCTTCAGATGTCACACCTTGATTCTTTAAGAATGACAAACCAACTGAAAATGTAACAGCCCCTACTGCACCATATGTTGATGCTAATGCATATGAATCAAAAATATTGAATTTTCCTAATCTACGTAAAATTTGATAGTGATTTAATGTCATTAACAAAGATAATCCGATTGCAACTAACATTGGAATCAACATGTTTTCAAATCCAGTATTTCTCATCTCAATTCCACCATGAAGGCCTATTGCTGCAAGAAGATAGATTGGTAAGAATTCTGAAATTGCTTCAGGGATTTTCAAATCAGATTTTATTCTAGCTGCAATAATTCCAAATAGGAAAAAGAGAATTATCGGAGTGAGTAAATTAGATTGAATTAATTGTAATATTTCCATTTGAATATTTCAAAAAAATTTTGCTGAAATAAAAACCAAGGTATTATTGATTATCAAACAAACAAGTGAATAAGATATGTAAATCCAATTCCCATTGCTGCAGCACCAGGGATTGTAATTATCCAGGAAAATACAATTTGTCTACTAACCTTCCATCTCACAGCACGTTTTCTGCGTGCAGCACCTGCACCCATAATAGTTCCAGTAATTGCATGTGTTGTACTAGCAGGAATGCCAAATATTGCAAATATTGCAAGCATTAAACCACCACCAGTTTCTGCTGCAAATCCCTGATATGGCCTGAGTTTTGTGATTTTAAATCCAAGTGTTTTGATTACTTTGTACCCACCAAAGAAAGTGCCCAACCCCATAGCAGTTGCTGCAGCAAAAATTACCCATAATGGCATCTCAAGTTCAGGAATCATTCCTGCAGAAAATAAAATTAATACGATTATTCCCATGGTTTTTTGTCCATCATTTGCTCCGTGTGTTAAAGCAAACCAGGCTGATGAAATAATTTGTAATTTACCAAAAGTTTTGTTTACAGGTCCAGGACGTTTACTTGCAAATATTGTAATTATTAATGTCGTTAATAGAAGACCAAAGATTATTCCACCTATTGGGGCAATTACAATTCCTGCAAAGACTTTGGTCAAACCACCATAAACTAATTTTTCAAATCCTAATCCTGCAATACCTGCCCCCATAATTCCTCCAACTAAAGAATGGCTGTTTGAAATAGGTAATCCAAAATAAGTACACAAAGTACTCCAGCCAATCGCACCTGCCAATCCACCCACAATCATGTAGACAGTAATGTCATCAGGGCTGACTATACCTTTTGCAATAGTGGTTGCAACA
>CALFHG010000339.1 GCA_937875805.1 uncultured Nitrosopumilaceae archaeon | reverse complement strand
TATTAGGGTCCAACTATAGTTGCCCATGCAAGACCTTCTCCAAATTTAATAGTAGTAACATCGCCAGATTTTAATGTGCAATTCTCAATGATTTTTGGAATCATATCAACAGTCTCCACATAACAAACACCATCATTATTTGTCAGTATAGTGACTTCTTCAAATACATCTTCACGAATTAAATTCCAAAACGGGAAAACCATAGTAGATAACACGATCCCTACAATGACAAAAGCACCAACAAATACAAGACTAGTTTTTTGACTGGAGTTTAATTCCATTTACCAAGTTCCGCCATCCCCACCACTAGGATCTAATTTCTTAGCAGGGACGTTTCCATGAGCTTTTTTCATGTGTTTTTTTAATCGTTCAGGATCATGTAAATCGGTTCCACAAACATCACATTTGGTTTTATTCTCATCTTCTTTTTTACGATTAAACAAGCCCATTAGATGATAAAGTTTTGAAATACATTATAAAGGATACTTGGCATTTGGTAAATTGTGACAGTAAAAAATATCACAGTTTTAGGTTCTGGAGTCATGGGACATGGAATTGCTCAAGTTTCAGCAACTGCAGGGTACAATGTAGTATTACGAGATATCAAACAAGAATTTTTAGATAAAGCCATGGGGAAAATAAAATGGAGTTTAGATAAACTAGTTTCAAAAGAAAAAATTAGTAGAGAAGAAGGGGATGCAATTTTTGCAAGAATTACCCCAATTGTGGATTTAGCAGATGCAGTAAAAAATGCAGAATTAGTTATTGAAGTAGTTCCGGAAATAATGGAGTTAAAAAAATCAGTGTATGCAGAATTAGATAAAGTTGCAGGACCAGAAGTAGTCTTTGCATCAAATACCAGTACATTACCAATTACAGAAATTGCAAATACAACATCACGTCCTGAAAAATTCATAGGAATTCATTTTTTCAACCCTCCACAATTAATGAAACTAGTAGAAATAATTCCAGGTGAAAAAACATCCCAAGAGATTACCGATTTAACTCAAGAATATGTAAAATCAGTGAACAAAGTAGCTGTGTTATGTAGAAAAGATGTCCCAGGATTCATAATCAATAGATTATTCATCCCCATGGTTCACGAAGCATGTTTTGTTAAAGACAGAACAGGGGCCACACTTGAAGAAATTGATTCAGCAGTTAAATTCAAACTTGGATTTCCAATGGGAATATTTGAATTAGCAGATTTTACTGGAATGGATGTTATTCACAAAGCAACTGTTGAAATGCATTTACGTGACAAAAAAGTAATCAATCCACATCCACTTGTCGAGAAAATGTTTGATGATAAAAAACTTGGACAAAAATCAGGTGAAGGGTATTACAAATATTCTGATGACAAATATGAGCGGGTTGCACTTTCAGAAGAACTAGCAGAAAAATGTGATCCCATCCAAATTGTTGCAAATATCATAAACAATGCAGCATGGTTAATTACAAATGGTGCAAGTGACATTGAAGAAATTGAAAAAGCTGCCCAATTAGGATTAGGTCTCAAAAAACCATTATTTGAAACAGCAAAAGAGATTGGAATTAAAAAAATTGTAGATGAACTAAACAAACTTGCAGATGAACACGGTGAATTTTACAGACCAGATCCACTGTTAATCTCTATGCAGTAATTAATTCTAAAATTTTTTGTACGGCTTCTTGTGCAGTATCAACACCAATTATTTTGATATTTTTTCTATGATCAATATATCCATCAATGTATGGATCTACTGAACTTCCAAGATTTTTGATTGCAACCATTGGTTTTTTGAACATATACGAAGCGCATGCCTCAGATAAAGTTCCAGAACCTCCACCAACAATTATGACCCCATCTGCACTAAGGGCATTAAGATAATCACGGGTAAGGCCCATTCCAGTAGGAATTACAATATCACAAAATTCATTTGCCTCAGAAGCATCTGCCTGAGGAATAATTCCCACAGTCAAACCTTTTGCATCATGTGCCCCATGAGAGACAGCTTCCATAACTCCTCCCAAACCACCATTAACTAAAACAGAGCCAGATTTTGCAATCTCAAAGCCAATATCATATGCAATTTTTTCATGTTTTGGAGTACATCCATTAGTATTATTTCCAATTACCAAAATTTGTCGTTTCTTTACCATATGGAATGTTGAAAAAATGGTTTCAAATATCTTTCCAAGAGAAAAAGATATTAGGTAAAAATATCGACTATAATTATGGAAAATCGTTCAATGCCAGTATGTTTTACTGATAAACAATACAAAATGATCGAAGAGTTTGCAAAAAGAAACGGCATGTTAAATGCAAGTCAAGCTCTTGAGAAAATCTTAAACAAATAGATATTTTTTGTTATTTTTATTTTATTTACATTTATAGAATATACCATATCATGATGATCAAAGAAAATGGGATTATTCAGTAAAAAACCATCATTTTGCAGTGTTTGCAGTAAAGAACTAACTCACAAACACAAACCAAAAAAAGAATGGAATATCAAAGGTTCCCTTTGTGGAGATTGTCATTTTGATAAATCAAAGGAATACTATGAAGGCAAAGTTAGACAGCCATGTGTAGTATGTGGAGGAACACAGAAAATTACTGATTTGTGGGAACCCAGATGGCAATGGGATATGGATGGTTTGTTATGCAAAAAATGCTTTGACAATAAAGAAGAAGACCACAGTAAGAAAAAGAATTTTTGTTCATTGTGTGGTGGGAAAATGTCATTATTAAGATACAATCCAAAGGGGAATTGGAAAATAGAAGGTCAGCTTTGCAGAAAGTGTTGGGATGAAAAGAAAGCAGAGTTTGGATAAAAGTGGGATTATTTAAAAAAATTAAATGTGAAATTTGTGATAAAAAATTTTCAAAAATAGAAGAGATTATGAATCATAAACAAATTGTTCATGGTAAAGACTTGCAGTATGATTGTAAAGAGTGCAACAAATATTTTTCAAACATGGAGGATATGAGAACTCATTTACAAAGAGAACATAGTTACAAAAAAGATAGATAACTAAATTGCTTTTACTGTTTTAACTATTGGAGGTCTATCTTTAGTAAATACTCTGAATCCACAAATACATTTGATTTCAGGTAATCTAGATAATTCAGAATTCAAAACACTGGTACCACATCTTAAGCAAGAATAACGTACCTCAAAAGTTTCAACAGGTGTTTCTTCTACTTCTTCTACATCAGTTTCTTCTTGAACCATATTTATCATCAGAATTTCTATAATTTAAGGATACCAGATTATGTTAGAGACAATTCAATATAGACATCATCAGGAATTTTTAGTCTCATTAATTGTCTAATTGCTTTATCATCAGCGTTGATATTGATTATTCTTCTATGCATTTTCATTTCCCATTTTTCATAAGTTTCAGTACCGCTGCCACATGGTGATTTTCTAGTTGCAACATGTAATCTTTTTACAGGAAGTGGAGTTGGACCTTTAACTTTAACACCAGTTTTTTTACCGATACCCATTATCTCACTACACACGTCATCTAGTTTTGGTAGACTAACAGAAGTGAGTTTAACACGGGCAGATTGAGTCATAAATTAGCCTATGGTTTGTACTCTTCAGTAATTTCTTTTACAATTCCTGCTGCGATAGTTGCACCCATATCTCTAAGGGCAAATCTACCCATCTCAGGGAAATCTGCGAAAGTTTCAATACATGTCGGTCTCACAGGTCTGATTTTTACAATTGCAGAATCTCCAACTTTAAGGAACTTTGGATTTTCTTCTTCCACTGCACCAGATGCTGGGTTGATCTTTTGGAGGAACTCAGTAACAGTTGCTGCAACTTGTGTAGTGTGTGCATGCATTACTGGTGTATATCCAGGAGCAATTGCTGTTGGGTGGTGAATAACAATAATTTGGGCTTTGAATTCTTTTGCAACATTTGGTGGTGCATCAGGAGTACCAAGGACATCTCCTCTCTTGATATCTTTCTTTTCAATACCTCTAAGGTTGAAACCAATGTTGTCACCTGCTTCTGCAGTTGGCATTTCAGTGTGGTGTGTTTCAATAGATTTGATTTCACCTAGTGCGCCTGAAGGCATGACAATGATTTTTTGACCTGCTTTCATAACACCTGTTTCAACTCTACCTACTGGTACAGTACCTACACCTGTAATAGTGTAAACATCTTGAATTGGTACACGTAGTGGTTTACCAATTGGTTTTTCAATTACTTTAAAGTCATCAAAGGATTCAAGCAAGGTTTTACCTTTGTACCAAGCCATATTCTCAGATCTTTTGACTAAATTATCACCTTTCCATCCAGAAACTGGAATGCAAGGTACATTTTCTAATTTGTAACCAACAGATTTTGCTAGTGCTTCACCTTTTGCTTTGGCTGCATTGAATGCATCTTCTTTGTATTCTACTGCATCCATTTTGTTGATTGCAATAATTAGTTGGCCTACACCGAGTGTTTTGAGCAAGAATGCGTGTTCTCTTGCTTGTCCACCTGCTGCAATTGCAGTATCGGTTTCACCTTCTTTTGCTGAAAGTACTAGAATGGCGGCATCTGCTTCAGAAGCACCAGTAATCATATTTTTAATAAAGTCCCTGTGACCAGGAGCGTCAATCAAAGTAAAGAAGAACTTTGGTGACTCGAACTTTTGGAAAGCTAGATCGATTGTAATGCCTCTCTCTCTTTCGTCTTTAATGTTATCCATAACCCATGCATACTTGAAAGTATCACCTTTTCCGGTCTTTTCTGATTCTGCACCATGAGCTGCAATAGTTCTTTCATCTACAACTCCAAGATCCATCAAAAAATGACCCATAGTAGTTGATTTTCCATTATCGATATGTCCTGTAACAATCAGGTTCAAGTGTGGTTTGTCTGCCATATGGATTGCCTTGCTGAGGGCATTTATTACTGTTATGAATTTTTGAAGAAAAAATAGAAAAGATTCAATTAATTACAGATCACAAAACTTAGCTAAAAGCACATAAATCAAAGAGATAAAAATCACATTTATGAAAATTACAGTTTCAGTTATCAAAGCAGATGTCGGCGGAATTGGCGGACATACAAAACCTAGTGACGGACTAATCAAAGCAATTAGAAACACCGTTGAAAATTCAGGAGATTTACTAATTGATCATTACATAGGATATTGTGGAGATGATACTCACATCGTAATGACTCACACACATGGTGTTGATAATGAAAAAGTACACAAATTAGCATGGGATGCATTCATGGCAGGAACTCAGGTAGCAAAAGATGAGGGATTGTATGGTGCAGGCCAAGATTTGTTAAAAGATTCATTTTCAGGAAACGTAAAAGGAATGGGTCCTGGAGTTGCAGAATTGGAATTTGAAGAAAGACCTAATGAAGCATTTACTATTTTTGCAGCAGATAAAACAGAACCAGGTGCATTCAACTATCCGATATACAAAATGTTTGTAGATTCATTAAGTAACACAGCACTAATTGTAAACAAATCTCTTGCAAGTGGAGTAGTAATGAATATCATGGATGTTGAAAAAGCACAAATTGCAGAATTACATTTATGGGAAGACAAGCCAACTATTGAAGCAGCATTAATGTATCCAGGAAGATATGTTGTAGATTCAGTATACACAAAAGAAGGTGAACCAATTCTTGATGCATCAACAGATAGACTACATAACATTGCAGGAACATATGTTGGAAAAGATGATCCAATCATGTTAGTTAGAACACAAAAGAATTTTCCAGCAACAGAAGAAGTTGGAAGTATGTTTAACAATCCACATTATGTTGCAGGAAATACAAGAGGTAGTCACAACATGCCATTAATGCCAGTAAAATTAAATTCTGCAGCATCAATCAACTTTTGCATTCCAATTGTAGAAGCACTGGTATTTAGTATGCACAACGGTAAATTGGTAGGACCATTTGACGGATTTTCAACACCAGATTGGGATTACATACGAGAAATTGCAACAAAGAAAGCAATTGCAATTAGAAGTCAAGGATTCATTCATCCAGCAACACTAGTACCATCAGAGTTAGAATATGCTGAAGGATATAGAGCAAGAATGGATATTCTTGAAACCAAGATGAAATCAATGGAAACGGATTCATCAGGTGAAAAGAAAGAAAATTACGAAGACCCAGATTAGTAAAATTAGATCTTGTTAATCATAGGAAATAGTTAAATCAAAAAAGATGCTATTTACCATAGGTCATGAATGCTTTACAAAAGGTGTTTGATTGGAAGACGTATATTTTCACAGCAATAGCAGTCATATCTTTTTCAAGTTTTGTAGCAGTGTTATTTGGACAAACCATTCCAGGAATAATTATTGCATTTTTCAAAATTGCTGGAGAATATGTAATTTTAGGAACAGTCTTTATTTTTGCACTTGCGTGGTTTCTTAAAGCAAGACCTCACAATCGCCCCAAAGAATACACCATCGTACCATTTGATGTGTATGGCAAAAAAAGCAAGATTGATGGAATTAGAATAAATTTCAAAACACATGATGTTGCATGGAGTTTTATGAAACAATACAAAGAATCGTACCCATTTTACAACTTTGCACTAGTTTCAGATCTTCAAAATTCTGACAAACCAACAATCTTCAGATACATCTAATTCAGACT
>CALFHG010000338.1 GCA_937875805.1 uncultured Nitrosopumilaceae archaeon | reverse complement strand
GATATTTTCATAAATGCTGACATGTCTTTGATTAAATTATTGTAATTATTATTCTTTTAAGCATCATATTTTTGGTAAATTGCCTGTTTTATCTAAATTTGATTTACAAACTTTACAGTATAGTCGTATCTCTTTTGATGGAAATTCAGTTCCACAGTTTTTACAAGTAAAAAATTCCACATCATCCATATTTTCATCAACATTATAATGAACTTAAGCGTATTGTAGGCCCGGTATTGTATTATCTTGCAGGTCTTTTAAAACCAGGTCCTATTAGGCAATTTGATGCAGCAGAATTTTCAAATCTTCTATCATATTTCTCAGTTTTTGATTTATCTGCATTTGAAACTAGTTCAATTTTGTAAACTTTTTCAAGTATCTTTGATGTGCTGATACTGTTAGTTGAAGGGAGAATGTTTAATGGAGAAATTTTCTTTTTATTTCTATTTCTTGGTTTATCCGGATTCGTTGGATTTTTTTGTGTCCATGTAATATTATTAACATCTGTTGAAGATGATCTTTTTTTATTGTAATCTCCCAATGATCTTATCATGGTTCTTAATGATTTTGCCATAATTTATGATAAAATGTTCAAGACATAAGCGTATTGATTTTTTAATTTATTTTCTATTTTCATTAACTTGGTTAATTATTGACTGCATACAGTCATGACAAATCATGGATTTTTCAGTCATTTTACGTATTGATTCATGATTTTGTAATTCTGAATCATATGTTGCAGCAATGACTATTTTATTGCTCCATACTTCAAAATCCTCTTTCTTTTTTGAACAAACTAAACAATCCATGATTTTTAGAATTTCCATATCTACTTTAACGTGTTTATCCATAAACTAGTCTGAATAATATCTAATTTATTTTTCAAACTTTTGGAATTTAAAAGAAGAAATTGATGATCACATAAGCTCCAATTACAAACATTACACCCAGGCCCCCAAGCAATCCTATCTTCATTGATTGAGGTAATCCTTCTAAATCCATGAACTTTCTACAACAATTATGAACTTAAGTATTCTAAATATTCGTATTAAGACATGATTATCAAAGAAGGAGATGTAAAACGCATAAGATGCCCTGATTGTAAGAGGGTAAAAAACGCCACATTAATTCATGCAAGAAAAAGCCATACAAAAAGAAGTCATGGTTTGAATATTACAAAAGTGGATACATTTACCCTACAATATAGTATGGAGAAACATCAACGAGGCACTAAACCTTGTATTGGTTCTGATAAGATTGAATCACAACAGCATGACGGAAAAATCAACATTACTTTTTAGGTATCTGATTATCTGTAGGTAATACAAGTCATATGATATATCAAACAATAACTACAATTTCTATAATAATTCCAAACTTGATCTTATTGAAGTGTAAATCTATGATGAGGAATAATTTAACCCATAACTTCTAAATTCAAAAATAGCCTTTCTCAATGTATCCATATCTACATTAAATTCAATGTTTGTTGGATTACCTTTCTCTAATCCATCCTTTACCAAATCTACATTTAACACATCTAATCTATTATTCCAAATTGGTTCAGTCGTTGTCTGATCTGATTTAATAAATCCGGATGTGGCAAATCCATTTGGATATGCTTTCTTGATCGAATCTGGTAAATCTTTCAATGCCAAGCGAAATTTAGTTTTATGACTAGTAAATTTATTGGAATAGTCTATGTCGTACTTGTTATCAGAATTATGTGTTAATGATTTTAGATAGATTAGTTTTCCATATTCTTCAATTGCATGAGTGAGTATTGAATATATTTCATAGATGTGAATATCTGACATATCATAATTTGGACTATTTGGATCACCTACACATGTGTAAAGGAAATCTAACATTCTTGCAACGTTCCCGCGAATTTTTGTTTGTGTATCTGTCATTTGCTTTTCTGTGATTGTAATGGTGGTCAAGTGATAACATTAGAAATAGCGAGCTAATGAAACTATCTAAGTTATGATTAGAGTTTAGAATCTTAGATTACTTCTTTTTAGAGTACCAAATTACAATAAATTAACGTGAACAAACCAGAAGATACTAACCAAATTGTCTTAATGAAATTTGGTGAACGAGCACCAAAAGAAGAGTGTGTAATTTGTGGAATGAAAGCACCCATAATGAATATGAAAAATATTGTGTTTCTAGATATTGAATCAAACAAAAAAGGTGTGTATAGTTATCATGAAAAATGTCTACCAAAACTAACAAAAGACTTTGCAGAATCATTAACAAACGTAAAAAATTCCAATGATTTAATGGATTTAATAAAATATATT
>CALFHG010000337.1 GCA_937875805.1 uncultured Nitrosopumilaceae archaeon | reverse complement strand
TACCGAGCCATCCTTTTTTTTCCTCAACTGTGATGAATTTTTTATTTTCTAATTTTTCTAAAATTAATGTTTCCAGCCTGTTGACATCTTCAAAGATAAATCCCTCCAATTTTGCATTATTTTCTTGTTCAAAATGATCCTTGATTGGAATAAATATTCCTGGTATGCCATATGCTTTAGCCTCATCTATTGTTGATTTACCTGCTAGAGAAATTATTAAATCTGATGCAAAAATTAATTCATGCAAATTATCTATAAATCCTAAATTTTTTACATTTAAAAATTTTTTACTAATTGCTGGACCTGATACTACGATAATTTCAATATCTTGATTAATTTTTAAAATTGCTTTTATTGCTTTATCTATTAAAAATAGTCCCGCATTAGTACCTCCAATTGAAATTAGTATTGTTATTTTGTTAAATGAAAATTTCTCTCTCAATTCTTCTCTTGAATAATTTATTTTTCTAACTATTGGGCCTACTCTTTTGATATTATCCTGATCATCCCCTTCTTCTGGAATTATTACAATATCACAATTTTTTATAACATTCATCATAGATTTGTTCATTTTTCTTTCAATGAATGATACAATTCCTTTTGTGAATTTTGTTTCTAAGACATCTGTAATCAATATGTTTGGAATTTTTAAATTTTGTGCAACATTTAATGAAGCAAAGTCTTCATCACTAATTATTAAATTTAGGTTATTTTTTTCAAGAATTTTTTCTGATATATTTTTACAATTTTTATAATATTGATAATAATTCCATAACCATTTTGTTTGATTATTCAATATTCCATCTTTTACATTAAATGAAGGTGGATTATAGACATCCTGTACTTTATAGTCTAATTTTTTTAAAATTTTAGCAGCCCCACTACCTGTAACAAAATTAACTGAAATATCTTTTAAATTATTTACTATTGCAATATCTCTAGTTACATGACCTAATCCAATTGGACTAGAAAAGAAATTACAAATATTCACAGTTTACACTATTTTTAATCAAATTTCTAGATTCTCCTTTGTCTCAAAGTTTAAATGGATTTCAACAAGGTAGGCTTCAGTGGGCTCATAGTCTAGCTCGGTTATGACGTCGCCCTTACACGGCGAAGATCCAGTGTTCAAATCACTGTGGGCCCATTTTTACTCCTAATGTTATTCTTCTTGCTAATAATGTTCTATATTCCTATAAGTTATGGTTTCTGATAAAAATCATCATGTCTTCTTTTACTTTTTTTAGTTTACAAAAAAAATTACTTGTTTTAGTTTTATCTACAACATTTGTTTCAATTTCAATTACCACTGTATTATTTCTTAATTTTGATAATATTACAATTTTCCAATTTCAAGAAAATATTATCTTAATTGGTATTTTTCTAATGTTTGTAATGAG
>CALFHG010000336.1 GCA_937875805.1 uncultured Nitrosopumilaceae archaeon | reverse complement strand
CCACACAAAAAAGAACACTCAGTACCAACTGCAGTATTTCTTAGAGACATGTTAGCCATAGTATCTACTCTAAGAGAAGCAAAAGCAGCAATTTATTCTGGAAGAGTAAAGATTGACGGAATTGTAAGAAAATCACTTCACCATGCAATTGGATTAATGGATGTTATTGAACTAGCAGATGTTTCAGAAACTTATCGTCTAGTTCCAACAGAAGACAAATTACTAAAACCAATTAAAATTAAAGAATCAGAAAAATCTAAAAAACTTGTTAGAGTTACAACTAAAACTACAATTAGTAAAGGAAGATTACAAATTGGATTTCATGATGGACGTTCATTAATTTCAGATACCAAAGTAAGCGTTGGTGATGTTTGTTTAATTCAAATACCGGAAGTAAAAATTCTTGAAGTGATTAAATTAGAAGCAGGTTGTCAAGGACTAGTTACACGAGGTAGTAACGCAGGTCAAATTGGAAAAATTGAAACAATCGAAGAAGGAACATTCATTCTCCCAAAAAGAGTCATCGTGACATTAGGGGATAGAAAAATCGAAATACCTGCAGATATAATTATGCCAATTGGAAAAGAGGAGCCAATAATTCAATTAAAGTGATAATATGTCTCAAGTAACAGAATCCCCAATGAAGAAAATCTCTTTAGAGAAAATTGTACTAAACATGGGTTTAGGAAAATCAGGTGATGTAATTAACATTGCAAAAACCGCACTAGAGCAAATTTCTGGAAAGAAACCTTCTACACGTAATGCAAAAGAAGCACATAGAGATTGGGGAGTTAGAAAAGGAGAGCCAATCGGCGTAGCAGTAACAATTCGTGGAGATGATGCAGTAGCGTTATTCAAAAGATTACTTGAATCAAAAGGCAACATCGTAAAAGGTAAATCATTTGATAATTTTGGAAACTTTTCATTTGGAATTAACGAACACATCGACATACCAGGAGTAAAATACGATCCACAAGTTGGAATTTTAGGATTAGGAATTTCAATCACACTAACTAGACCAGGATATGGAATTAGAGCAAGAAGTAAACATAAAGCAAAAGTTGGAAAAGATCACATTATCAAAAGTAAAGAAGCGCAAGACTATATTGCAAAAGAATTTGGAGCAACTGTAGCATAATGAAAGATAGATCATACGAAGCAACTGGAAGAAAAGAACATACTTTTGGTAGAGGTTCTAGATGGTGCAAAAGATGCGGAGATTATACAGCAGTTATTCAAAAATATGATTTAATGTTATGTAGACGATGCTTTAGAGAAGTAGCAACATCTTTAGGGTTCAGGAAAAACAAGTGAGATAATATGCCTGCAACAAACATCTTAGCAAATCTATTTGTCACACTTTACAATAATGAAGCTAGAAGGAAATCTGATTGTCTCATTCTCCCAACATCAAAACTTGGTGTCGAAGTTCTAAAAACACTTCAAAAAGACGGCTACATTGGAGAGTTTGAGCATATTGATGATAAAAGAGGTGGAAAATTCAAAATTAAACTATTAGCAAAAATAACAAAATGTGGAGCAATATCCCCAAGATTCAAAGTAAAAACTGATGAATACAATAGTTGGGAACAACAATATTTGCCATCATACAACAGAGGAATGCTTGTAGTTACAACTAACCAAGGAGTAATGTCCCATCATGAAGCAGTACAGAAAGGAATTGGAGGATTTTTAATCGGCTATGTCTACTAAACAAATTGAAAAATTCAAAGACGAGGTAGTAATACCTGAAGGAGTTACAGTGTCACTAGTTAAACACATGTTACACTT
>CALFHG010000335.1 GCA_937875805.1 uncultured Nitrosopumilaceae archaeon | reverse complement strand
ACTGGTCTTTTACCCATGTTGATCGTTTCTGACGTAAAGAGAATTTTAAGCTTGTGATATTGCCGATTAATTTTAAAAAATACCACAAAGGTATAAAAATTAGAATTTAGGCCAGTATGTATGAGTCAAAATGCTCTTTCTCTCAAAGTTCTTGAAGCATATACTAGAGATGTTGGAAGAGGTGTAGCAAGAATTGATTATGATTCTATGGACACATTAAATGCCTCAACAGGCGATGTTATTGAAATTAAAGGTAAAAGAAGAACAGTAGCAAAATGTCTTCCACTTTACCCTTCAGATGAAGGTAAAGGAATTATCAGAATTGATGGTTTAGGTAGAAATAATTCAGGAATTGCAATTGGAGATACAATATCTGTTAGAAAAATTAAAGCAGTGGCTGCAGAAAAAATAGTAGTTGCACCACTTGAAGCAATTCCTCCAATAGATGAAAGATATCTTGCAGATGCTTTAGAAAGTGTTCCTTTGATAAAAGGCGATAATGTAATGGTCCCATACTTTGGTGGACGTTTAACTTTTCAAGTTATTGGAGTAACACCAGCAGCAGACGCTGTTTTGGTAACTCAAAAAACTGTTTTCCATATTGCAGAAAAAGGAGAAACACTACGTGGTGTTCCTCAAGTAACCTATGAAGATATTGGTGGAATTTCAAATGAAATTAAAAAAGTTAGAGAGATGATTGAACTTCCATTAAGACATCCAGAAATTTTTGAAAAATTAGGAATTGAAGCTCCAAAAGGTGTATTGTTGTATGGTCCACCAGGTACTGGTAAAACACTACTTGCAAAAGCAGTAGCAAATGAAAGTCAAGCTCATTTCATCAGTATATCTGGTCCAGAAATTATGAGTAAGTTTTATGGTGAAAGTGAAGCAAGACTAAGAGAAATTTTCAAAGAAGCAAGAGAAAAATCTCCATCAATTATCTTTGTTGATGAAATTGATTCTATTGCACCAAAAAGAGAAGAAGTTACAGGAGAAGTAGAACGAAGAGTTGTTTCTCAAATGTTATCATTAATGGATGGATTAGAAGCAAGAGGAAAAGTTATTGTCATTGCAGCAACAAATAGACCAAATGCAATTGATCCAGCACTAAGAAGACCAGGAAGATTTGATAGAGAAATTGAGATTAAAGTTCCAGATAAAAAAGGAAGAAGTGACATTCTTGCAATTCATAGTAGAAATATGCCATTAGCAGATGATGTTGACATGAAAAAAATATCATCAGTTAGTCATGGATATGTTGGTGCAGATTTAGAATATCTCTGCAAAGAAGCTGCAATGAAATGTTTGAGACGATTATTACCTGTTTTGAATTTAGAAGAAGAGAAACTCCCACCAGAGACTTTGGATAAACTAATTGTAAATCATGATGATTTCACTAAAGCCTTGATTGAGGTAACACCATCTGGAATGCGAGAAGTGTTCATTGAGAATCCAGATGTAAAATGGGAAGATGTTGGAGGTTTAGAAGAGGTTAAACGAGAACTACAAGAAGCTGTAGAATGGCCAATGAAATATCCAGGTCTTTATGATAAATTAGGACATAAAATGCCAAGAGGAATATTACTCCATGGTCCAAGTGGTACTGGTAAAACTCTACTTGCAAAAGCAGTTGCTACCCAAAGTGAAGCAAACTTTGTTTCAGTAAGAGGTCCTGAACTATTATCTAAATGGGTAGGAGAATCAGAGCGAGGAATTAGAGAAATTTTCAAACGTGCACGTCAGTCTGCACCATGTGTCATATTCTTTGATGAAATTGATTCTATTGCACCAATTAGAGGAGCTGGTGGAGAAACAGCAGTTACTGAAAGAGTTGTAAGTCAACTACTAACAGAATTAGATGGTATGGAAAACATGCACGGTGTTATAGTATTAGCTGCAACAAACAGAGCAGACATGATTGATCCTGCATTATTAAGACCAGGAAGATTTGATAAAATTATTCAGATTCCACTTCCAGATAAAGAGAGTAGGAAGAGTATCTTGAAAATTAATGCTGCATCCATTCCAACGATTACTGATGATAATGATTCTCAACATATTGACTTTGAAAAATTATCAGAACTAACTGATGGACTTAGTGGTGCAGATACAGCATCTATTGCCAATACTGCAGTATCTCTAGTCATTCATGAATTCTTAGATTCACATCCAGATGTAAAGGATATTGAAAAGAAGGATGTTGATGCTAAAGTAACTATGAAACACTTTGAGGAAGCAGTAAAGAAAGTAAGAGAACAAAAAGACCTCAAGATAGGCGATAAATTAGTGGCATCCTATTACAGGTAGTTTTAATAAAATAACGAATCTAATTCTCATAAATGTCAGAATATACAGGATATGATGGAAATTCATTAGAATTTCTAAAGGCAAACAAAATTTCAATTGGGGATTCTGTAAAAATTCTAGCAGATATTACTTATTCAGGAATTGTGATGCCTAGATACGAAC
>CALFHG010000334.1 GCA_937875805.1 uncultured Nitrosopumilaceae archaeon | reverse complement strand
TTATGAGTTTAATTCATACATTTCAAAGGCTCGACGAAATTTTGGTCCAGAAGTAACTAGGAGAATGATTATTGGTGGATTTGTTCCATCTGCTGGTCATGCAGGAAAATATTTCTTAAAAGCATTAAAAGTAAAAAGTAAACTTACTCGGGAAATCAATGATGCGTTTAAGAAATTTGATTTTCTAATTTCACCTACTGTGCCAATTTTGCCATTCAAACTGGGTGAAAAGATTGATGATCCTATTTCATTATTTTTAGTTGACATTAATACGATAACTGCAAATCTCACAGGAAAACCTGCAATTTCTATTCCTTTTTCAAATTCAAATGGATTGCCAATTGGAATACAATTAATGGCTGATTCAATGAATGATAAATTATTACTTCAGGCTGCATATGCATTAGAACAAACTGTAAATCTACCCGAGGTGCCAATATGACGATGATTGGATTAGAAATCCACTGTCAATTAACCAATTTGAATAGTAAACTGTTTTGTTCTTGTAAAGCAAACTATAGAGAATTTGAAATTAATGAAAACATTTGTCCTATATGTATGGGGCTGCCTGGAAGTTTACCTAGATTAAATCAAGAAGCAGTAAAAAAAGCAACAATAATTGCAATGGCTCTAAATTGTACAACTCCTGAAAAAATTGCCTTTTTTAGAAAAAATTATTTCTACCCTGATTCACCGAAAAATTTTCAAATTACACAGCTGAACATCTATGGCGATACCAGTGTAGGTGGTACTGGGTCTGTGATGATTGGTGATAAAAAAATTAGAATTACCAGAATTCAGCTAGAAGAGGATCCAGGACGACTAATTTACGAGGGAAGTTCTTCTAAAAATCTGATTACTCTAGTGGATTACAATCGTGCGGGTACTCCCTTGGTAGAAATTGTTACAGAGCCTGATTTTGAGACGCCTAAAGAAGTTAGAGATTTCCTTAATATTTTATCTGATATTCTTGCAAATCTAGGAGTTGCTGATCCTAGTTTAGAGGGGGCAATGCGTGCTGATGCAAATGTTTCAATTGAAGGGGGTAAAAAAGTTGAAATAAAAAACATTGGTTCATTTCATGATTTAGAAAAAGCAGTTCATTTTGAAATTACGAGACAAGACAGTTTACATTCAAGGGATATAGAAATCATTCAAGAAACTCGTCATTGGGATGATAAACGAAAGATTACAGTTTCTTCACGTTCTAAAGAAGAAGATCTTGATTATAGATATTTCTTAGAAGGTGATATTCCGTGGATTACAATTGATCATGACATTCAAAAG
>CALFHG010000333.1 GCA_937875805.1 uncultured Nitrosopumilaceae archaeon | reverse complement strand
GGTGTTGAATATGCAATTCGAGATATTGTTCTTGCTGCTAGAAAAGTTGAACAAACAGGAATGCAAGTTGATTATCTGAACATTGGTGATCCTGTCCAGTTTGGCTTTCAACCGCCTGATAATGTAAAACAAGCTTTGATTGATGCAATTAACAGAGGTGATAATTTCTATTCCTCATCTGAAGGTCTTTTAGAATTAAGGCAAGAGATTGCTAAAAAAGAAAATGCCAAAGGACTTTCGATTAATGCTGATGATATTCTAATTACAAACGGCGTTTCTGAAGGACTTGATATGGTAATTTCATCTATTGTTGAGGAAGGTGATGAAGTATTACTACCAGGTCCATACTATCCTCCATATGCTTCATACGTTAGATTACACGGAGGAGTTCCTGTAGAGTTTGCAGTAGACCTGAATAATTCTACACCGAACATTGATGATATAAAATCCAAAATTACACCAAAGACTATCGCTATCTGTTTGATTAGTCCGAATAATCCTACTGGTGTCGTGTTTAATGAAAAGGCACTCAAAGAACTAGTAGATCTTGCAAATCAACATAATCTCTACATTATTTGTGATGAGATTTATGATCAAATAGTATTTGATGATAAATTTGTTGGAATTGGAAAAGTAGCTGGTGATTCACCGGTAATTGTTCTAAATGGATTCTCCAAAGTTCATCTAATGTCTGGTTGGAGAATTGGTTATATTGCATTTAATCAATCACCACAACTCAAAGAGTTGCGTGAACATTTACCAAAACTAGCAAGAGTTAGAATTGCAACTAGTCTTCCTGTACAATATGCTGCTTTGGAATCTCTCCGTGGACCTCAAGATTACATTAGTAATTTTGTTTCAGAAATTAAAAAACATCGAGACTTGGTTGTTAAACGACTAAATGAAATGCCTGGATTATCCTGTCCAAATCCAAAGGGTGCATTTTATGCATTTCCAAAAATTGAAGATAATAAATTTGGAACAGATAAAGAATTTGTAACAAAACTGTTAGAACAAAAAGGCGTACTTACAGTTCACGGTTCTGGATTTGGTGAGCAATATGGTAGTGGGCATTTTAGATTGGTGTATTTACCAAGTTTACAAGTATTGGATTCAGCAATGAATAAAATTGAAGAGTTTGTCAGTAATTCCAAACTGTAAATTTCTTAGGAATTATTTCAATAATACAATCAGTATCATTTAACAGTTCTTTTGCTGATTTATTCTCTAGTGTTTTGAAATATCGTAAAAGAATTTTTTTTGCAATTGTTTTGACTTTGGAATTCTCTAAGATAAGATTGGCTTTACCTTGTATTAACACGCCGTAAATATTTGGTGCATTAATTCCAACATCTACACAGCATGATACTTTATTATTTTTCATTATATTTTTTGCCTTTTGTGTTTTAGTGTTTGTTCCAATGTAAAATTTTTTTCCACTAAACCTGTACCAAACAGGTGCAATATGTGGAGTTTTATTTTTATCAATTGTTGCTAATCGTAATATCTTCTGCTCAGTGAGAAATTCATCTCTTTTGTTCATGTTTTCTAAATCCTAATACTATCATAAAAATCCCAAAGCCTAACATTGCAGCAGATACTTTTTCATTTGTAAATTCCCCATTCAACAAAAATTCTTCAACAAATTCTATTCCCCA
>CALFHG010000332.1 GCA_937875805.1 uncultured Nitrosopumilaceae archaeon | reverse complement strand
AAATAATCTAACATCCATGCAATCTGAATTCTTTGTTTGTTTGTAAACGAAACACCTGGATGTTGTTCTCCTTCTCTTAGTGTACTATCTAACACTCTAATCTTTTTTGGATTTTTTTCATATCCGTTGTAGACATTTGCATAGTGATTCGGATCTTTCATTACTGATATCGTTGATATTAATTGATGATATAAACATATTCGTACTAAGTTCGTTGAAAAAAAGTAAAAATGATCCTAAATTAGTTTTGAAATTAAATTTTTAAACGAAAGTCGCAATTATATGATTTTCTTTAAAATGATGACTGTGTTAGTATCTACTACTCCTGGAATTTTTCTTAGAGCATCAATTGTATTGTTGATTTCTGCAATGTTTGTTGCACTCATTATTGTTGTAATGTCATATTGACCTGTAATTTCATAAACTGTTTTTACTCCTTCTAGTTTTGAAAGTTTTAGTGATACTTTTGATGTATCTGTTGCAGAATCTACTGAAACTAAAACGATTGCACTAGTTGAATTTTCTTCCCCAATTTCCAGAGTAAATTTCTTAATTGTTCCGCTATCTACTAGATTTTTTACTCGCCTCCTCACTGCTGATTCTGATAGTTTTAATTTTTTACCAATATCTACAAATGATTCTCTAGAATCTTCTTTCAAATACCCAATAATTTTCTCATCTATTTTATCCTTGTACATTTCTTTTTTCTTCCTCTTCAGTTAGTACAGAATCTAGAGCATGTAAAACTTTTGTTACATCATCTTCTGATATTACTAATGGGGGAAGAATCCTGAGGATGTTTCTTCCAGAATAGAGCATCAATACTCTTTTTTTGATTAATCCCATCAAAATATCTTTAACTTCAAATTTCATCTCAATTCCTATCATTAGTCCCTTACCTCGAATTTCTCTAATTGCTGAGTGTTTTTCTTTTAATTTTTCTAATCCTTCCCTGAATAGTTTCCCCATTTTTTCTGAATTTTCAATCAAACCATCTTCTGTAATTGCCTTAAGAGCTGCAATTCCTGCTGCACAAGAAATTGGGTTTCCTCCAAATGTTGATGAATGTTCCCCTTTGTTCATTGAATCTAAAATATCTGGTCTTACCAGAGTTGCACCCATTGGTACGCCACCTGCAATTCCTTTTGCAAGACACAAAATATCTGGCGCAGTATTCCAATGATCACAAGCCCATAATCGTCCAGTTCTACCCAGACCAGCTTGAATTTCGTCAAAAATTAACAGAATTCCTTTTTCATCACAAATCT
>CALFHG010000331.1 GCA_937875805.1 uncultured Nitrosopumilaceae archaeon | reverse complement strand
GAAGAAACAGGTTGCATTGATTCAATGGATCAAAACTGCATTGGCAATACCTATTGGGAACAGGTAGAGAAACAGGCGTATGGTCTTGCAATAGTATTGTTCCTTGCAAGAATAATTCCAAGTGCAGTTAATCATTTTTCAGGAAAAAGAACATTTGACAAGGTGGCGATTATAGACGCACTTTGGTGGGCTACACTTGCATTGATTATTTTCATGTTTGGAGTAATTGACTATGGATATTACACCATGAGAGGATTGGACATTCCAGATGAATTGCCCTGGCTAGATAATGTGGGAATATTCAACCACACTAAACAAATGACAGGTGATCCCATGTTGGTAGAATCACTTGATTTGAGGATTACTTTTGTAATGGGTCTTGGTGCAATGGGATTGCTACTGCTGTTAATGTCGGTAGTTTACAAAATGCTAGGAACTGCAAATAGGAAACTTATCAGATAAATGGACAACAAGAATCGTAAAGCAATGTTTGCACAATTCAACCTAAGAAAGAATCTTACTGCTAAAGAAAAAGAATCAGCTAACACAAGCATAACAAGACAAGGAAGAAAATCAATGCCACTAAGAAAAATAGAAGGATCTCTTGGAAAGAATGAAACCATCTATGATTATGGTGCAGGGAGAGGGATAGATTACATTCATTTACTTGCAACAGGTCACAAGGCAATAGCTTGTGATCCAAATACGGAACTAGGAAAATGCAAGGTTCACAAATCAGATGTTGTTATTTCCAACTATGTTCTGAATACGGTTAGACCTGAAATCAGGGACAATATTATGAAAGACATTGCAAGTTCAACAAAGAAAAGGGCATACATTACAGTTAGAAGAACGGGAGATAAGGGAACACCTAGCCCTGATGGCTATATCACCAATAGAAATACGTTCCAAAAATATTTCACTCCAGAAGAATTAAAAAAATACACAAGACATTATTTTGGTAACTGTAAGATCAACAAATCCATTACCAATGGGGATAGTTCTAGCGTAATTTGTAGTGACCCAAAATGCTTTAATTGTAAACGTTGATTCAATCTCAATAATGTTTATGTAAGTTTTGGCAGTTGTGATAGAGCAACCAAGAAATGACCTAACAAGGTCAAGCCTTTACCACAGGAATTACAATTAAAATTTATTGGTATAAAATTAAATTAAAATTAAAAAAGTATCAATCATCAGGCCAAATGTCCGATTAAACTGCCTTAAATCATCTTGATACAATTAAACAATAACTTGTGACTATTTTAATTTTAATTAGAAATTACGAGGAAAGGGCTTCATTTTCCAAGATGCGTAAACGCAGTTTACAATTAAACAATAACTTGTGACTATTTTAATTTTATTTAACAAATATCGTTAGCAATACTACCTTAATTGTAGGGATTTGTGCAAGTCATATTATTACAGGCGTGGATTGATACAGTATTTCACGTTATTTTTCAAATTGGTAAAAATAGGATATTGTTAGTCATAAAATCAAGGAAAAGTTTCATGCAGGGCATTGTTTGCTTGTTAAAGCAGGGGGTAATTGTGTAAAAGATTTTGTGTTATGACTAGATATTCCCATTACCCAAATTTCTTCTTATCACAATAATTAGTATTACAATAACTAGGATTAAGAGAATCAGAATTGTTGGATTGTCGAGTATGGAAGTTGATGATTCTTCAGTTGCAGTTGATTCGAGTTCACCAATAGTGTCTAAGAGATCATCAATAGTGTCTAATGCTTGAAGTAGTGCTTCATCATTAATGAGTGGTGGATTGTAGTCAGGGTTAGGAACACATTTGCCCATGAAACCGTAATTTGATGGATCAGATGAATCATGGTCAGGATCAATCATATATCCATCAGCACATGAGTTGCCATCAACGGATTGAAGTGGCATTGTTATTGTTGTTGCAAATATGAGTAGTATGATAAATTTTAACATTTCAAGTTTAGTCCATTCTATCCTTTTTTTGTAAAAATGGTGCTTGTAGTTTGTCTTTCTGTTCGTTAGTCATTTCCATACTGCCTTGTGTAACTGGAACAAATTTGTAGCCACATTCTAAACAAGTTTGAATAGGTATGCCAAATCTTTCATCTCGTTTTCCTTCTAAACATGGGACATTACCACAATGAGTGTAAACATCATCAATGTATTCAGGTTGTGTCCTCAAAAATATATTTTTGTGCATTTGCTTATCTGACCAATGCAATTTATCATATCCTTCAACCGTATCAGAATCAAATCGGTCAAGAGGTATGTTGCGGTATCTATCCCATGTTTGTTCTCGTAATTTTATCTTGTTACCCTTGCGAGTTATCCATTTATCAGGCAATTAAAATCGTAAGATGTTCATCTTGAATCGTCTATAATGGAACATTTCTTCTCTAGCTTGAACAACAAATAGTATGATAGCCATTATCATGATTATTGACAATACAGTATTGAATTCAGTATTGAATTCAGATGAATCATTCATTGGGTCATAGAGTCCAACAAAAATACTTCCTGCAAAAATAAAGCACCCTATTGCAATAGAACCAAGTATTCCTGCACCCATTAGACCTATTGGGTTTCCTTTGTTTCCATCAGGTAAATTCGACATGGTTTCAATCACAAAAATTATTCCTGTATATGCCAATATCACAGTATAGAAAATTGATTCTACGGTTAGGTTGATTCCTACGTCTAATAGCCAATCCATAGTGGAAGCTTTAGTCCAAGCTGATGTAATTAGGAATAAGGGAACAAGTAAGAGTAATGGGAAAACTTTGGTTACAAGACTATAATAGACAATAGCGTTTTGCTTTGATGATCTTACCACAGTTATTCCTGATTAGGTATAATTTAAAAAGGTTTGGTGGGAGTTTGATCTCCGTAGGGAGTTCTGAGTCCCACCCAAGTTAGTTTGATCTCCGCTTTAGAGTTCAAAGAACTTTCTACAAATTGGGATTTGTAGTTATTCTGGAATAAAAATTGAACGATAATAAGTTTTATGTCAAATATTAAGACTATCGCCTAAAACTAGGAACAATAATGCTATCCCTGCAAGGACTAGAATAATCTCTATTGCGTGTTTTCCAAACTTTGTTCCTATTTTTAAGAAAAATAAGATACCCAAAATGGCCGAAACTATTGCAAGTACAGCTCCATCTATTTCCATTGGAGATAGGAATTGGATTACTGCTTCTGCAATATGATGAAACGAGAAAGCAAGGTCTTTAGACTTTTGTAGTGCGTCAAATCCTGCTTCAGAAAGAGATAGACATTCCTCGTTTGTTGCAGATATTTCATTAATCATACATTCTTCTAACTGTGAATTAGTGAATTCCTGACTTTGTTGGAATAGATCATCTAGTGCTTCTGATGTTCCCAAGCTTAGATCCTCATCATGATTATCTGCATAGGCATTTGAGAAACCAATAACTGAAATTGTAAATAAAATGATAAAAAGAAAAGTTGCCATTGACTTTCAATCATCAATGGAGTAAAAAAATATTTAGTTCTCGATGGATTCCTCTAAAATCTTGTCTAGTTCCTCATTTGAGGTAATCCACCACTTGCACCAACATTTATCATTGCAGTTACTCATCTTTGCTTCCCGATTCTGCAAGAACTGCATACAGTTTGACCTGTCGTTTCATCTAGGAATATCGTTACTCCGCTAGAATAACAGGTCGAGCATAATCCCTTCATGGTTTAGAATTTGATACTCTCGATAAATTCTTTTCTGTGCGGAATTGCACTACAATATGCCAAAGTAGTTTCTTTTAGTTCCTTGCCAATTTCCTTTAGTCGTTTTATTTCAGA
>CALFHG010000330.1 GCA_937875805.1 uncultured Nitrosopumilaceae archaeon | reverse complement strand
TTTGCTCCACGTCTTTTACCACCTTGTTTTACAACTTCAGTGACAGTATTGATGATATTCATGAAAGATACTGGACCAGATGCAACACCAGAAGTTGATGCTACAATGTCACCTTCTTCACGAAGATCAGAGTAGTTGATTCCAACTCCACCACCGGACTTGAAGATTAATGCTGCATCAGAAGTAGTTTTCATAATTTCTTCCATGCCATCATCCATACCAAGTACAAAGCATGCTGAAAGTTGTCCTAGTCTTCCACCAGCATTCATCATGGTTGGTGAATTTGGTAGAAAGTCTTGTCCAGTCATCATTGTAAAGTATTCAGTGATTTTATCTGCATAACTTTCGAGTTTTTTTCCTGCTAGTAATGTCAATAGATCTTTGAAACTTACTTTCATCTGACCTTTGTTTGCAAGGGTCACATAGTGAGTGATTAAAGATCTAAAATGCCATTTATTGAAGAAATAATCTCCAACTTTGAATTTATAATCAAAGGCATCTAATTTTTCAAGATAGGATTTTGCTTCATCTATATCCTGCTTGTTATTTCCAGATTTGTCAAAAATTTGTGAATCATATAACATATCACCAATTCCGACTAGAATTGCAACTCTTTCAAACATTTGAGTTGGTGATTCAATAATCTCACTTTTTCCATTTCTGAAAAGATATCTCGAGGCTAATACTCTCAGACAGTTCAAATCAAATTTTTTGGAGACTGGATCAAGGGCTTTAAGATTTAAGACCTTCATTTTTTCGTCTCTTAATTTTCTTCTTTCATGTCTGTAAACGATGTATGCTTTTGCAATATCGCTATTACCGCTATCGATTAAAGTTGATTCTACAATATCTTGAATATCTTCAACTGTAGGTGATCTAGATTTTGTAAATCCTTGCTCTACTAACTTGTTAACTACATCTGCTGCAAGTTTATCGGCTACGCCACGGTCGGCTTTAGAGGTGGCTGCCAATGCCTGAAATATGGCATTTGAAATTTTATCTTTATTGAAAGCCGTGACTACACCACTGCGCTTACGGATCTCATTGATCGTACTTTCTATTTGTGAATTGTCCATTATAATCTCCCCGACAAAGGTAGAATGAATGATGGTATAAACTATTTGTCGGATTTTCTCAAAACTTTGATTCAATAAAATTGACAATGCTACAATCAACGTTGGAGTGGTCCTCACAGTAGGGATTTTTCATAAATTCATAACGATGATCGTACAAGACTTTTTTCACAACTGATCTATTAACAGGCAATGATGATCGTGATATCTAAAATTGATCAAAAAATTTTAAATGATGATCGGAACTAGGTTTTCATTTACGATTTTCAGACGACATAAGGTGATTTGCATTTTGGACACTTGTCATCAAATGGTTCATCTTTGAAACCACATTCACCACAGATTGAAGTAGGTCTAACAGGTTTGAAGGAAGGTGTTAGTTCAGATGTTTTCTCTATGGATTTTTTAATATCTGCAACTGTTGCATTTTTATCAATTTGTAATGTTACTAGTAAGCCACCGTTAAGTAATTTTGAGAATTTGTTACACTCAGAGATAGGCTCACTTTTTGCCGTATAATTAGAAACTTCTGAGGCATTAACTACAATGCCTTGGGAATAGAAATCAGTATCCATGGAATTTAGACTGGAATTTTTGCCGTATTTTTCACCATCAAGGGTTGCAAAACGGGTAGATCCTTCAGTTTCAGTCATAGAAATAGCCACTGTGTCGCCTAATTCTTTGCCTTTTTTGGCACTAACGTCTACTGCAGTTTCAATAACTTTGTAAAGAATATCGCGTCCTTCTTTATTATTTTGAAATCCAAGTATGTTAAAGACAGCTTCTTTGAGTCCTACCAAGTTTACAACAAGGGATACAGAACTTCTCTGCATGTATTGTGTATTCTTTGCAAGGATTGGATTGAGTCCTCTTCGTGTAAGATCTGAGATCGATTTCTTTCTCAATGCCATAGAAACCAAAGCTGGTTTCATCAATAAAGCAAGTCTTGCCCTAAAGTAAGTTTCATCTTTGTTTGATTCAAATGCTAATCTTGGAAGATTAATTGAGATAGATTGTAAGATAATTGAAAGAGGGCCAGATGTCTTTGTAGAACCATTTGTAATACCATGACTAGATGTTTGACCTTTAGCAAACATTACTTTTCCACCCAAGGATAGAATTTCTGCTGCTGCTTGTGATACATCAGTAATCTTTCCTTTATCAGTATCAATTATCAAACCAATTTTTGGAATTGGTGTAATTTTTGTATAATTTTTGTATGCATTTATAATTGCATTAATTATTTTTGTATCAGTTCCTAATTGTAAACGAATTGAAATGGTGGTACTGTTTTTATTATATTTTGAAGTTGTTGATGAAGTTGCAAATGCATCAGTTAGTTTTTGTTCTAGTTCTGCAATAGATTTTGAATGTTTTGCAAATAATGGAACTAGTCCATCAAGAACAATTTCTTGTGAAGCTTCTTTTGAAAGAAGAGCAATAACTACAGATAGTGAACTTGTAATTTCATCTAATTGTTTTGATGTAGACATTCTTGATACATCAAGATATTTTCCGCCAAGATCAACACCATCTTCAATTAATTCTTTAATGTTAACAAATATTGTATCAGGAATCATAGACCAAATTCCAGGATTAGAAATGTGCAAGTCACCAGAAAGATGTGAGTCTGCTACATCTTTAGGTAAAACGTTTGTAAGAAGATTTTCAGCAAATACTCTCTGTCCAGCATTAAATAATAATCCCTCAGCACCATTATCCACATCATCTAGATTGGAGATCATCTCTTGAACATCATAAACAGGCATGCCTAGGCGTGCAAGTTTATTCCTATATTCTTCATGTCCATGCTCAAGCAGGACAGAGTTGACCATTTCTCGGATTAATGCGCCAGTTAGATAGGTTGTCTGATATTTGTAAATTCTATTTTCAACTTCTTCAGTAATTTTTTGTGCTAGTTCTAGTGGAAGACTTCCTTCTCGGACTAGAGATTGAATAATTTTGTGTGAATTAAATTCTTCAATTGATTCAGATGATGTTCTAACATACATTT
>CALFHG010000329.1 GCA_937875805.1 uncultured Nitrosopumilaceae archaeon | reverse complement strand
ATACCAATTCTATCAGCAATTTCAGATAAAACGGACAAATCGTGCGTGATTAACATCAAAGACATACCATCTTTTTTTAAAGATTTTAGTAAATTGATAATTTGGGCTTGAATTAAAACATCCAAAGCAGTGGTTGGTTCATCTGCAATGACAAATTTTGGTTTTAGTAATAACGCCATAGCAATGATAACTCTTTGTTTCATTCCCCCACTTAGCTCATGAGGATATTTTTTTAGAACATTTTCATCAAGACTTACAGATTTCATAGCATCAGAAATTGTTTTTTTAAAATCACCAGAATACTTGTGTTGTTTTAAAACTTCTACAAATTGCTCATCAATTGTAAATACAGGATCCAAAGAATTCATTGCACCTTGAAACACCATAGAAATTTTTTTCCACCTATATTCATCATCAAATTTTGACTTTTCCATATCCAAAATAGAATCGCCATCAAAATCGACCTTACCTTTTGTATCTCCTCCCAAAAGCATTCGAATTAACGATAAACCCAATGTGCTTTTTCCAGATGCACTCTCACCTGCTATCCCTATTGATTCACCACTATCTAATTCAAAATCAACATCATCAACTGCATAAACAGGTCCTTTTGATGAAGAATATGTGGAGCATAATCCCTCAACTCTTAGAAATGTCATTGTTCTCCTAGATCCAAACTATGGTTTTGTTTTGCACTAAGGGATATAAACAACATTATCAGAATGAAAAATCGATTTAAATGAAATTACCAATTTGTGGCTTTGATGCAAAAAATGTGGTTCTTTGTCCTCAATGTGAAAGTAAAATTGAATCAGGAGAATTGACAAAAGCTGACGTTGATGCATCAATTAATCTTGCAAAAATTGCAAAATCAAATAAAGAAATTGAAAATTTTACACTATATTCCTGTAAAGAATTCGATGGGAATTTTGTTCTATATCTAGCAAAAAATGACATCATGGTAATCAGACAAAGTCGCACATTATATCGAACATTGCAAGAAGAGTTCAAAGGGAAAATTTGGCTTGTAGAGGCGGATGAGACAGATAAACGATTCATAGAAGATTTGTTCTTTCCAACTAAAATTCTATCAATTAATGAAGTTTGGGCAAAAGGAGTTCAAAAAACTAAAGCAGTTGTTTCAGGCAAATGGACTAGTAAATTTCCAATAGATACTGAAAAAGTAGTACAGATAGTTAGAAACGCCCGAAACCTTGACATTGAGATAGAATTTGAGGATAAAAGATAGACATGGTTTTTGTGAAAACTCACGATATTTCTGAATTAAATCAAGAATTAATTGGAAAACAAGTCGTATTGGGAGGATGGATTGAAGATCTTAGAAAATTAGGAAAAATGTCATTTATCACTCTTCGTGATGTCTCAGGAATATCTCAAGTGATAGTAAAGGGGGAACTAAATGACAACCTTGGAGAAATTAATCGTCAAAGTGTAGTTAGCATTAAAGGAATTGTACAAGAAACCAAAGCTCGTGACTTTGCATTTGAGGTAAAAGCAGATGAAATTGAAGTTTTAGGAAAAGCAATTCACCCATTACCAGTTGACCCAATTGGCAGACTAGAAAGTAACATTGATACAAGATTGAATCATCGTGCACTTGACATGAGAAATCAAAGAACAGCCTCAATTTTCAAATTACGTCATTACGTATTACAATCATTAAGAAAAACTTTGACTGATAAAAAATTCTTGGAAATTACAACTCCAAAAATTATCGGCAGTGCAAGTGAAGGGGGTGCGGATTTATTTTCATTAGACTATTTTGGAAAAACCGCATATCTTGCTCAAAGTCCACAACTATACAAAGAGCAAATGACTATAGGGTTGGAGCGAGTCTTTGAGATTGCAAACTTT
>CALFHG010000328.1 GCA_937875805.1 uncultured Nitrosopumilaceae archaeon | reverse complement strand
GATGAAAAAGAACTTGTTGCACCGATAAAAATTTTACAAACTAGAATTCTACTAACAAGCCTATTGATAATAATGTTGGTAGGAGTAGTTGCATATTTTGCTGCAGAATCAATATCACATCCATTAAGAAAACTCAAAAATGCTGCAAATAAAATTGCAAATGGTAAATTTGATGTAAGAACAAACATTACAACAGGTGATGAAGTTGGAGAATTATCTCATGCGTTTGATTCAATGGCACAAAAGTTAGAAGAATCATTAAGTGAGATCAAAGAAAAAGAAAAGGTCATTAAACAACTTAAAGGCGATATGTTGCTAAAGTTTTCTCAACGTGTACAAAATGATTGTGTAGGAGTAATTGATATGACAGATTCTACTAGAATATCATCTAAATTATCAGATGATGATGTTTCTAAAATGTATGAAATTTTTCTAAATTTTATGGCAAAAATTATTCGTAAATATAATGGTGAAGTAATAAAAAATATTGGAGATGCCTTAATGTTTAGATTTCCAAATATGGATTCTCTTGATTCTAAAGCAATGAAAAATATGTTAGAATGTTGTTTATCTATGATTGAATCTCATGAGGAATTAAAAAATGAACTTAATGCAAAAAATATAGATGCATTAGATTACAAAATTAGTGTTACATATGGTTCAGTAAAGGTAGCTGAAAGTACTACTTCCAATATATCAGATGTTTTTGGACCTACAGTGAATAGATGTTTTAAGATTAATTCATTTTGTCCAAAAAATAGTATTGTTATTGGTAGTAATTTGTATGGAATTTTAAAAGACTTTGAGGAATACGAATTTACACAATTTTGTTCTATTGAAATGAAAGAGAAATACGATTATAGTATTTTTGAAGTTAAAAGAAAAAAATAATTCCCAGTATTACTTGATGTGAAAAATTAGATATTTCATGCCTAAATTAGCTCTATTTTTGAGAATTTAGAGCAGAATGAATAAAATCAATAATTTTTAAATAATCTGTTCTTGGTTCTGTACTAACCATAAACAATTCATTAGAATTAATTGGAATACTAATCATTGTAACTTTTTCATATTCAGTTATTGATGATAATTCTGAACCAATTTTATATGCTAAATTTGTATAAAGATCTCTTTTTTGTAATGCATAGTGAATTGACATGCTAACATTATCGCCATCTAACATTTTTTCTACATTCTCTTTATGCCCACCAGCAATCATTACACCTTTACTATTTGCAACTCCTGCAAATCTAACTTGAGTATCTAAATCAAGAACTTGTTTTGATAGTTCATCATAATTAACAGTCATTGTTTCTTACCAGGATATTTCTTTTTGAATAAGATTTCATCTTTATCCTGTAACTCATCTGTGTAATCATCCATATCCAGCATAAACTCTTCTTCATCAGAATAAGCAGATTCTGCATGTTCACTAATATCCAAACCAATGTCTTCTACTTCAGGTGAAACCCTAATTCCAATTAGATGTTTCATTATCTGTAAAATTATCCAAGTTCCACCAAAGCCCATTGCACCTGCAACACCGACACCTACTGCTTGAATCCATAATTGATCAGGATTTCCAAATAGTAATCCGTCAGGTCCTCCAGGATTAATTGCACTGCTTGCAAATATACCAATTGCTAGTGCACCAACAATACCTGCAACCCCATGAACAGAGCTGACATCAAGTGCATCATCAATCTTTAGTTTTTCTTTGAATAATACCACCCCAGAGTATGAGATAACACCAATGGCTATTCCAATAACAAAGGCATGTTCAACACTCACATATCCAGATGCAGGTGTAATTCCTGCAAGACCTGCAATTGCGCCATTAATTGTTGCAACAACAGATGGTTTTCCTGTTCTTATCCAAGAAAGACCAGCCCAAATCAAAGCAGAAATTGAAGATGCCATGTGAGTTACAATTACAGTATTTCCTGCAACTCCACCAGATGCAGAAAGAGCACTTCCAGCATTAAATCCAAACCAACCAAGCCACAATAAAGAAGAACCAAGTACAGCTAGTGGAATGCTATGAGGAATCATTATAGCAGGACCATAATGTCTTCTCTTACCAAGTACTAGTGCTGCAGCTAACGCTGCCATTCCTACACTAGTGTGAATTACAATACCGCCAGCAAAGTCAGCTACACCAAGTTGTGCCAACCAACCTCCACCCCAAACCCAGTGAACAAGAGGATAGTAAATTAGCATAGACCATGCTGCAATGAATATAACAAAAGAACTAAACTTCATTCTTTCAGCAATTGTTCCTGTAAGTAATAGTGGAGTAATTGCTGCAAACATTAATTGAAATTTTACAAATAACATACCAGGAATTGTTGGAGCATATTGTTCTAACGGAGCATCAGCTGGAATTCCTTTGAGGAAGACCCAATCTAGATTTCCGACCAACCCCAGAGTAGAATCTGAAAAAGATAAACTAAATCCAAAGATAAACCACATAACACTCAACATTGCCAAACCAAAGAAAATTTGCATGAAAATGGAAGCTGCATTCTTTTTTCTTAAAAGTCCTGATTCAAACAGACCTAGAGCAGGGATCATAAGTAATACAAGACTTCCAGCAACAAGCATCCACGCTGTGTCTCCAGAATCAAGTACCATTAAAAAAAATATTAATTTAGAATTAATAACAATGTCTAAATTTGATTAACAAATGATTATCATTTGACCATCAAAAACAGAAATTATATTTGTGTAATTGAAATTACAATAACTGAATGCTCAGAATACAAGTCATACTTGGCGAAAATGACGTAATGGCAATCAGTGAAGGATTAAAAAAAATAGGTATAGGTGGCCTCACAGTTACCAAAGTTAGAGGAAGAGGAAAGAGACCAGGTCCTGAAATTCACGCATCAAAAGGAAGTGAGATTTTTGTTCCTCAATTTAATGACAAATACCAATTAGAAGCCATAATTTCAGATACAAAAGAAGACGAAGTGATAGGTATTATCAAAGATAAAGGTAGAGTAGGTAAAATTTTTGTTTCACAAATTTTACGTGCAATAGACATTGCAACAGGTGATGAAGGGGAAGAAACAATCTAAGTAATCATCATGAATCTACGTAAAAGTAAATTATTCCATAGAGAGAAGATGCAACCACTTCACGGTAAAGATTATCTCAAGATTGCAGTGATAGTTGGGGTAATTGTAGTACCCATTATTTTTGGTTTATACATATGAAAATATCTAAAATTATGATTGCAAAGTTATCACTTGCAGCAATTGGTATGACTTTGGTAGGATTAGCTTTGTTTAACGGATATTATTAATTAAAAATCACCAAAATTATTTTCATAAACAATTGTAGGATTTTTTAGTTGTTTTTCCAAAATTGGGATAGATTTCATAATACAATAATTTACAAAATCGCTGAAAGATTTTATTCGATAATCGTTTCGAAGTGTTTCTTTATTTTCTTCATATGTTACTTGTAATTTATGTAGAGTAAATTTTTGTAACGGAACAAAT
>CALFHG010000327.1 GCA_937875805.1 uncultured Nitrosopumilaceae archaeon | reverse complement strand
AAAAAAGAATTCAAAAAGAACGGAAATAAACCTATTTTAAAAAATAAAACACTTACAATGATTTTCCAAAAACCATCAACTCGAACACGTGTTAGTTTTGAAATTGCAATGTATCAATTGGGTGGACATGCAGTTAATCTTTCATCAAATGACATGCAACTATCACGTGGTGAATCAGTTGAGGATACTGCAAAAACTCTCTCACGATATTCTAATTGTATAATGGCACGTGTTTATGATCACGAATTACTTGAAACACTGGCAGAACATGCAAGTATTCCTGTAATTAATGGACTATCTGATACTTTTCATCCTTGTCAAATTTTAGCAGACTTTATGACAATCAAAGAGAAAAAGAAAAAACTCAAGGGGATAAAAATAACATGGATTGGTGATGGCAATAATGTCTGTAATTCTATGATTTACGGTGCTGCATTATCTGGAGTCAACATGTCTATTGCAACTCCTAAAGGCTTTGAGCCAAACAAGGATGTTGTAAAAGAAGCCAAGAAAACAACTAACATTGAATTAACAACCGATCCATTTGCTGCAGCTAAAAATGCAGATGTAATAGTTGCTGATACTTTTGCATCCATTCACAATCTTGATAAGAAAAGATTGCAAAAATTCTTGCCAAAATATCAGATCAATGATAAATTAATGAAGTCTGCAAAGAAAGATGCGATCTTTTTACATTGTCTTCCAGCTAAGAGAGAACAAGAAGTAACTTCATCAGTAATTGATGGCCCTCAATCTGTTGTTTGGGATGAGGCAGAAAATCGTTTACATACACAGAAGGCTTTACTTGCTGCTCTAATTCGCGCTTAACGTATATAAGAGCAGATTCGAAATCGGATTCTATAGATGCCCTATTCAAAAATATTAAGACGATTAAGAGAGGAAAAAACCAATTATAAAAAACGTGGAACTATGTTGATGGGCAAACGCGATTTTATCACTGTAAATATTAGTAATGAAAATACTCAAGTTCAAATTTTAACACCTGGAATGACTGGTGACAAAGTTATCGCTTCTGCACATTCTAGATATTTAATTGAGAAAGGTTGGAAAGGTTCTAGAAAAAGTGTACCTGCTGCATATCTAACTGGTTATTTAGCAGGTAAGAAGGCATTAGGAAAAGGTGCAAAAGATGCAATCATGTATACTGGAACTAGACGATATACTCAAAGAATGGCAGCTGCTCTGAAAGGAGTAATTGATGCAGGTCTTGCAGTTCCATCTGATCCAGAAACATTTCCACCTGATGCAAGAATTAACGGCGAACATCTTACAGTAAAAAATGACGTTTCAAAAATGAAATCATCCATTGATAGTGAGGTCAAATAGAAATGAGTCAAACAACACAAACACCATCAGGAACACCAGGACAAGCAAAACCTGGACAAGGCGGTAAACCAGGACAAGGTGGAAGAGGAAGAGGTCCGCCAATCTATGGACGAGGTCCACCTGGAGGAATTAAAGATGGACGTCCAAAACGACCAAGAAGAGAACCAGAAGTAGAAGTTTGGATTCCAAAAACTATTTTGGGAAAGCAAGTTGAATCTGGAGAAATTACATCCTTGGAAGAAATTTATGAAGCAGGATTACGTATTCAAGAATCTGGAATTATCAAGAAATTATTACCTGACTTGACAAGTGAAGTCGTAGATGTAGGTATTATTCAAAGAATGACTACAAATGGTCAATCAACTAGATTCAAAGCAATTGTTGCTGCTGGCAATGAGAATGGATACTTGGGTATTGGCCAAGGAAAATCAAAACAAATGAGAATTGCTATTGAAAAAGCAACTAGTCAAGCTTTCCTTAATGTCAGTCCTATCAAAATGGGATGTGGTAGTTGGGAATGTAGATGTGATCAAAAACATTCTGTACCATTCAAAGTTAAAGGAAAAGGTGGTAGTGTTACAATTGAAATTATTCCTGCACCTCGTGGATTGGGTCTTGTAGCAGGTGGTAAAATTAAACGATTATTGGAATTAGCTGGTCTCAAAGATGCATGGACTACAGCAAAAGGTGCTACCCCTACAATGGGTTCTACTTCTAAAGCCGTATTGGATTGTCTTAGACAGACATTTAGTCAGGGTTGATAAATTATGGTTAACGCATATCTCGTTGTTAGAATTAAAGGTCAAGCAGATTGTCCGTATTGGGCAACCACTACCATGAATTTATTAAAATTAGATAAAAAATATCGTGCAACTATTCTACCTGCCAAAGATAACACTTTGGGAATGTTGAGAAAAGTACAGCACTATGTAACATGGACTGAAATTGATGCATCTTTGGCAACTGAATTAGTAGATAAGAAAGCAAGAAAAGGTGGTTATCAAAAAGTAACTGCTGATGATTTGAAAGAACTTGGATTTGCAAGTACTGCAGAATTGGGAGCAGCTTTGGCTGATGGTAAAGCAACTTTGTCAAAATTAAAACCACTAAAACCTTGGTTTGCTTTAGCACCTCCAGTACATGGATTCAAAAGAAGCACAAAGAAACTTTATGGACAGAAAGGTGTTCTTGGACAAAATAAAGAACTTGATACTATTGTAAGGAGAATGATTTAACATGGCAACTAGATTACGAAAAACAAGACGCCTTAGAGGTGGACGACACATGGGTTGGGGACAAGTAGGTCAACACCGTGCAAGCGGTCACAAAGGTGGACTTGGAGTTACTGGTATGAAAAAACATCATAGAAGTACTATGATAAAAGAAGATCCAGATCACTATGGCCATGATACTCCTAAAAACCCTCAACCAAATATTATAAAAAATTGGGCTAGTCTCAGAGATCTTGATGACCTGTTCACAAAGTTCGGTAAAGAAGAAGGAGGCAAAAAAATTATTGATCTTGTAACTGCAGGATACAAAAAACTTCTTGGTGGCGGAAAAATAACAAATGCATATTCCGTTAAAGTTGAACAATTTACTGCATCAGCTGAAGAAAAATTAAAAGCTGTTGGTGGGGAAGTGTTACATAATAATGGCTGAAGGTACACTCACTGCAGCGATTCGAAAAATAGTTTTCAAAGCAGAACCATACTTACCACAAGTCCCAAAACCTAAAAAGAAAATTTCACTTCAGGTTAGATTACTCTGGTGTGGAATTGCATTACTTATCTATATGATAATGGGTCAAACTCCTCTATTTGGAGCAACAGCCCCTCAATTTGATTTCCTAGCATTTGCTAGAGTTATTTTTGCATCACAACAAGGTACTTTGGTTGAACTAGGTATAGGACCGATTGTTACAGCTGGACTTTTGATGCAATTATTGAGAGGTTCAGATATTCTAAAATTTGATTTCAAAAAACCAGAAGAGAGAGGAATCTTTCAAACTGCTACTAAACTTGTGACCTATGTCGTAATTGTCGCTGAATCTATTGTATATGCTTCAGCAGTTTATGGCCCAGGTGTTACAGAACCATATGTTCTGTATGTTCTGATTGGTCAGCTGATGGCGGCATCCATCATTATCATGTTCCTGGATGAATTAATTCAGAAAGGTTGGGGACTGGGTAGTGGAATCAGTTTGTTCATTATGGCAGGTGTTGCACAACAAATTCTTTGGAGTATGTTTAGTCCATTACCTGCTGGGGATGGAGGAATGATTGGTATCATTCCATACATTGTACAATCACTAACTGGAAGTGGAGATATTACAAATATTCTATTCCGTTCAAATCAATTACCCAGTATCTTTGGATTGTTTCTTACTGCAGGAATATTACTAATTCTTGTATTTACTCAAGGTATCAAAATCGAAATTCCAATTGTTTCTACAAAATACAGAGGTTTCGCTGCAGTTTACCCTATCAAGTTAATGTATGTCTCAAACATTCCAGTTATTTTGGCCTCGGCGCTTACTGCGAATGCTGTTTTCATATTCCAAATGTTATGGGCAAACATGAATCCGCGTAACAATAATTTCTTTATGAATTTTGTAGCGCAATTTGATCCTACCAGTCCAAACACTCCTATCGGTGGTGTCATTTACTACATTACTCCTCCAAGAGGTTTGGATGTTGCAGCTTTGGATCCAATGCGTGCAGTCGGATATATTCTATTTATGGTTGGAATTGTAATTGTATTTGGTAGATTATGGGTTGAACTTGGTGGCTTGTCCCCAAAGACTGCAGCTCAAAACTTACTTGATGCAGATGTACAAATTCCAGGATTTAGAAGATCAAATGCACCAGTTGAAGCATTGTTAAACAAATACATTCCATCTGTTACAATTATTGGTTCTGCAATTTTGGGTCTTTTAGCAGGTGTATCTGATGTACTTGGAGTCTTTGGATCTGGAATCGGAATTTTACTTATGGTAGATATTCTCATCAACTATTACACACAGTTAGTTAGAGAACAAGTTGAAGTTGTTATGCCACGTTTGGGTGCTTTACTTGGCAGAAAATAGAAAAATAGTAATGGTGGGAATTCCCGGAGTTGGAAAAACTACATTGCTATCTAAAATGATTGAAAATCTAAAAAATCATGAAAAAAATGTTTGCATGATAAGTTTTGGATCTTTAATGTTTGAAGTTGCTAAAGAAAATGGTCTTACTGATAGAGATGAACTTCGAAAACTACCTTTGTTTGAACAACAACGTCTTCAAAAAATAGCTGCAGAAAAAATTGCTTCACATACTGAAGAAATTATAGTCATTGACACTCATGCATTTATCAACTCTCCAGAAGGTTACTATTCTGGATTACCAGAACATGTTCTAAAAATCATTAAACCGACAAACTTTGTTTCTGTTTCTGCAAAACCTGAAGAAATCTACAATAGACGAATGAAGGATGATACTCGAAATAGAGATAAAATTACCTTGGCTAATATTAAAAAAGAGTTAGATGTTCAATCAGGTATGATTTCTGCATGTGCTGTAATTACTGGAGCCCCCGTAAGACATGTGCTTAATGGTGAGGGAAAGGTTGAAGAGGCAGCTGCTAAAATCATTAAAGCAATAGGACTGTAAAATGGATTTCAACTTTATACTACTTTTTATCGACGCAATACATCTTCAGCTACCTGATATTCTAGGTGGTGAGGGAAGACAGGCTTTGGGCAGTGATGATCCTATGGTCAAGGGTGCAATTCTTACATTATTTGGAGTAACTGCATTTGGAATTGTTCTTAATTTGTTTAATTCTGCAGTTAGAAAGAAAATGGTTGATCAAGTGAAACTAAAACGAATTATGAAGGAAACCAAAGGATGGCAAAAAGCAAGAATGGCTGCCATGAGATCCAAAGATCAAGCAAAAATCGCAGAGTTGGGTAAAAAATCATCATACATGAACAAAATGTCCATGGAGATGATGCAGATGAACATGCGACCTATGATGATTACATTTGTTCCCCTGATTTTGATATTCTATCTTGTATTACCTGTGTTATTTTCTTACACTGTAGCTATCTCTCCAATTTCATTAAATGTAATTCCTGGTGATATGTTCCAATTGACATGTACTGCAGAACAAGCATTAGATGCAGAACATGTTTGTTTTGGTAAAGAAAATGCATTGTATCTTTGGGCATGGTACTTTCTTTCATCCATTGCATTTAGTGGTATGATCATGCGACTAACTAAAACATCTATGGATCTCAGTTGACAAAATCTATTGTCATTTCTGGTCCTCCTGCAGTGGGAAAAACAACTGTTGCTAAAGGATTAGCAAAAGAATTCCAATTACAATATCTTAGTGGGGGCGATGTTCTAAAGGAGATGGCAACTGAACATGGATTTGACTCCAAGGGCGATGACTGGTGGGATACTAAAGAGGGAATGAAATTTCTTAATCAACGTGAAGAAAATTCTGAATTTGATAAAAAATTAGATAAAAAACTAATCACACTTTTTGATAAAGGTGGCATGGTAATCACCAGTTACACTTTACCTTGGCTAATTAAAGATGGAATCAGAATTTGGCTAGAGGGTTCTCATGAAAGCAGTACCAAAAGAATGCAGTCAAGGGATAACATGGATTCAGATGATGCATATAAAATAACAAAAGCAAGATTTGACAAGAATAAAGCCTTGTACAAAAAACTATATAATTTTGATTTTGGTGATGATAAATCTGTGTTTGATTTAATTATAAATACGGATAATTTAACAGCACAACAAGTAATTGATGTTACTAAAGAAACTGTGAGAAAATTGCTATGACCCTTAAACAACTTGAAAATCTAGTAGAAATTGATCAGGACATTACTGATCCTGCATATGGGACATATTATGATAAGAGAACAATTGAACAATTGCTCAATAATGGACTAATCATTTTAGACAAGCCTCCTGGCCCTACAAGTCATGAAACTGTTGCATGGACAAAACGTCTCTTGAAACTTCCAAAAATTGGACATAGTGGTACTTTGGATCCTCAAGTGTCAGGAGTTTTGCCTTTAGGTTTAGGTGAGGCAACTAAAGCATTGGGAGTTTTACTATATGGTCCAAAAGAATATCATGCTTTAGGTAGAGTTCATTCTCTTCCATCAAAGGAAAAACTAGATGAGATTATTGAAATGTTTAGAGGAGAAATTTTCCAAAAACCTCCACAACGTTCAGCTGTTCTTAGACAAACCAGAACTAGAGCCATCTATGAGTTTGAAGTTTTAGAACAGAAAGAAAGATTACTTTTGACTAGAATTTTATGTGAAGCTGGAACATACATTCGAAAACTTTACTATGATATTGGAGAAATTTTGGGACCTGGTGCAACAATGATTGAACTTAGACGAACTAGAGTTGATCAATTTTATGAGCATGATGGTTTGGTAACATTACACGAACTTGCAGATGCATTTGCACAGTGGGAAGAGAAAAAAGATGATACTAAACTTATGAAAATGATCAAACCTGTAGAATTTGCCCTTAGTGAATTAAAATCAGTAGTAATTCGAGATTCAGCAGTTGATGCAATGTGTCATGGAGCTCAACTAGCAGTACCAGGAGTATTACAAATTTCTCAAAATCTGAAAAAGGGAGATATCGTTGGAATTTATACACAAAAAGGTGAGGCTGTAGCATTAGCCGAAGCAACACTGTCTGAGGAGGAAATCATTGATGCCACAAA
>CALFHG010000326.1 GCA_937875805.1 uncultured Nitrosopumilaceae archaeon | reverse complement strand
CTGTTCTTGATCTTGATACTAATGCATGTAGAGTTGGTAAAGTATTGACCTTGATAGATTCCGATGAATCTGATTCAAAATGTGGTCCTGGAACTATCTTTGACTCTGAATCCAATTCTTGTATTCTTGGGTAATTAAAAAAAGTGGACCGAATGGGATTTGAACCCACGACCTTTGCGGGAAGTTAATTCCTTACGCAGTGTGAGTGCGTCATCCAAACCAAACTAGACGACCGGTCCAACAAATTACTGAAATGCTAGTTTTTTTGTCTTTGCTATTACCTGATATTGTAATTACCATGCCTTTTTCTACTAATTTTAGAAATAACCCTCATGTCTTTACAAGAATTTGATACATTAATTGATAGAATGAAGTTGGCTTTTGAAGGTGCTGATAATTTAGGGCAATATGTGGAAGCTGCTAAAGTCCTATTCCAAATGAATGCCCAACTACCTGATGATTTGCAATTAATTTTTGAAGAATTAGATGATCCTGAGGATGCAAAATCTTTTGTCAAGCAATATGGCGCTGAATTGAAATATGCAATTGTAAATTATAGACAAAGATTAATGATTTCTTAATTCTATTTCTTGACGCCGAGATTTCTGTTCTTTAATCTCAAATATGGATTTCTACATTTTCTGCATCGAGTTGCATCAATATCGTTTCTAGCGCCACATTTGAAGCAAATTTTCATAACCAGACGTGCTTGTTGTGCAATTCTTTTCTTCTCTGGGTCTGTAACTGGCATTTAATTTTCTCCTCAATCTCTCTCTTTTATTCTAATCGGATTTTTCTATTTTTCCAGCTAACAATACTGGTACTTCTGCAGGTCTTTTTGCTACTGGAATATTTGCTTTGTTAAACATTGATACTTTGGATTCTGCTGAACCATAATTTCCCATAACTATTGCTCCTGCATGACCCATTCTTTTTTCTTTTGGTGCTGCTCTTCCTGCAATGTATGCTACTGTTGGTTTGTTAAATCCACTGTCAATAATTCTTTGAGCCAAAATTTCTTCAGAGTCTCCACCTATTTCTCCTACTATAACTAGACCTTCCATATCTGGAATATCTTTCACCATTTCAAATGCATCAATTAATCTTGTACCGTTAACTGGGTCTCCTCCTATTCCAATTGTAATTGATTGACCAAATCCAGCTGTTGTAAGTGCATCTGAAATTTCATATAGTAAAGTTCCACTTTTTGATAGTACTGCAATTTTACCTGCTTTGAAAGGCATTGGTGGCATGATTCCTATTTTGATTAATTCTGGAATCATTATTCCTGGAGTATTTGGTCCAATTATTATTGCTCCTTTTTTATTTGCTAAATCTAATACTTCCATCGTATCTCTGATTGGTACATGTTCTGGAATTGCTACAAGTAGTTTAATTCCTGATTCTAATGCATCTTTAGCTGCAGATAAAAAGAATTTTGCTGGAACAAATACAATTGAAATTTTTGCATTAGTTGCATCAATTGCTTCTTGCATTGTGTTGTATATTGGAATTTTATCTTCAAATTTTTGACCTCCTTTACCTGGAGTAACGCCTGCAACTATGTTAGTTCCATAGGCTATCATTTGTTTTGCATGTAGTGAACCATATGATCCTGTAATTCCTTGAACAATGACTCCTTTATTTTCATAATCTGAATCTCCTGGTTTTCCTTTTAGTAATTCAAAGATGTCTGTCATTTCTTTATCCCCATAACTGCTGCATTAATTGCCTCTTCTACAGAATCAAATATGTTGGTTCTAGAATTTTTTAACATTTCTTTTGCTTTTTCTGATTCAGTACCTTTTAGTCTTGAAAACACTGGCAAATCAATTAGATTATTTTCATATGCTTGGAGAAATGCCTCTGCAACAACTGTAGTTTTTACAATTCCTCCGTACAGGTTTACGAGAATTCCTTTTACTCTTGGTAATCTACTGATTAGAGTTAAAGCTTCATACACTGATTCTGTAGTTGCACCGCCACCTACATCTAGAAAACATGCTGGTTTTCCTCCATTATCTGATAACATATCTAATGTTGACATTACAAGTCCAGCACCGTTTCCAACAACTGCTATATTTCCATCTAATTCTACTAAAGAAAATCCACTTTTTTCAGCTTGTATCTCATTAGCTGTTTTTTCTTGATATTTTTGTAATTCATCATGTCTGAAATTACTGTTATCGTCTGTTACAAATTTACCATCAAGTGCCATAACTGAATCATCTTGCATGATTGCTAATGGATTAATCTCTACTAGTTCTGCTTCTTTTTCAATTGTAAGTTTTGATAATTTTTTTAAAGTATCTACAAATTGCTCTGCAGTTTTTCCTACTAGTTCCATTTCTTTTGCAACCTCTTTTGCTAATTCGTCTGAAACATCCCCTAATCCGATTTCTTTGATAATTTGATTTTTAACTGATTCAATTTCTACACCTCCTTCAGCTGATGCAATAATTGTATAACATCTTTTTGAACGATTCAAAAATATTGAAAGATACAGTTCTTTTTTAATATCTGCCATTTTTTCAAGTAAAATTGCTCTTGCTTTTTCACCTTTAATTTCTAAATCCATTACCTGTGGATATTTTAGCTCAAATTCATCATCGTTTTGACATTTTTGAATACCGCCTGCTTTCCCTCTACCTCCAACAGGCACTTGAATTTTAATTACAAATGGATATCCTAATTCTTTTGCATGTTTTCTACCCTCCTCAATATTTGTAGATGATATACTATCAAGTAGATTGATTCCATACTCTCGAAATATCTCTTTAGCCTGAAATTCAAGTAATTGCATGCAAAAATCATGCACTTTATGGTCTTTATTAACTGTGATACTATTTCAATTGTTCATCTAGAAAATCGATCATTTCTAAAAATCGATCTTTGCTTTTTCGTAATAATTCTTGAGGGTATTCTTCAATTGTAAATACAAATTGTTGATGAAAACTTGGAACTAGAATTCCTCCTGATGTAACCATTTGCTCAATGACGTATCCCTTGGTAAGTGTACATACGATTTCTTCATACGATTCTTCCTCTTCCTCTAGTGTTTGTCGATACAAAACAATTGGTCTGTTTGTTTTTGTAACAATGTTTGAGCCTTTTTCTAATAGATCTGATAAATGCTGAATTTGCCATGTGTCTAGGCTAATTTGTTTTACCATGTTATCAATATGTGATTTTTATATTTAACCGTGATAAAACAACGCATCTTCACAACTTGTCGTGTATAAAATCACTTTAATTGTGAAATTAAAATAAATAAAATGATTTGGCACTTAGGCCATATCTAATGCTCTAGAATGTTTTCTTGTATG
>CALFHG010000325.1 GCA_937875805.1 uncultured Nitrosopumilaceae archaeon | reverse complement strand
GGCGCAAGTTATGTTGATGAATTAAGTTACAAGGATTTGCTAACTAATCTTGAAAATGAGAGTATTGCTAAAGGTAAAGATGAATGGAATTTTAGATACAGAGGTGCAATCAGTAGACCTCAAGAATGGTTTAACAGATCATGGTCAGGTCAAGTTGGCAGAGTTGAAACATTTCTAAGACCAAGAGATAGCGGACTTTCACCATTAGAAGAATTAATTGGAGATAAAATTACTAAAGAAAATACAATGTTCTATGTTTGTGGTTGGCAAGGAACTATTGATGGTGTAATGGACTTTTTGAAACCAAAAGGATTCATCACTGAACATGATAAACGTGAAGATGGAAGTTTTGAAGTCAAATACGAATCATACGGATAGAATTTTTTAAAATATCAATCATTGAAATATGAGAATTATTTAGGGGATGTAATTGATTACTGCACTTTATCTTGCACATCTAAATCCAGTGACAAACGCTCATGTAGAAATTATTACAGAATTAAAAAAACAAGCAGACATTGTTAAAGTAATGCCAGTCGTATTCAAAGATGAAAATAGAGAAATAAACAGTAAAAGCTTTCCATTTAATTTTGAAACTAGGAAGAAAATGTTAGAGTCTATTTTTGGTGATTCAATTCAAATCACTGATGATTACGCATTTTATTCTCCATTTAAAAAATACTTGCCGCCATTAATCAGACGAAAATCATGGAGATTAAGAAAACAAATCCTTGATGGAGTAAAAGGAGATTATTTTTCATATACTGGGGATAAGGCTGAGGGATACATGTTGAAAATGTATATGTTAAAACCAAAAATTGGTGAAAGAAAATCACTTTCTGCTACATCTGTAAAAGAAAAATTGTATGATGCAGTTCATGAAAAGGAATCTTCATGGAAGGATGATGTTCCAAAAAGTATAGTCAAAATTATTGAAGAAGAATGGGAAACAGTTGAGAAATATGCAAACGGTAAAGATCAAACTACTCGAATTGTAGGAATGAAATTTCCCAAAGAAGGTTATTCAAAATAAATAGAGATTAATACGCACATAGTAAAAAAATTTCCATGGCACTACCCCTTTCAAAATATGTATGGTTTGATGGAAAGTATGTCCCAACAGAAAAAGCACAAGTTCCAATTACAACACATGCAATTCATTATGGAACATCCATCTTTGAAGGAATTAGGGCATATTGGAATGGAGAAAATCTTCACGTATTTAGATTAGATGAACATGTAAAACGATTTAGAAGATCAGGACAGTTTTACAACATTTCACTTAATTTTTCAGACGATGTGATTACCAAAGCAATTATTGGAATTTGTAAAAAAAATAAAATAAAAAAATCTTGTTACATTAGGCCATTTTATTTTGTAGGAGACTATGGAATTAATCTTCATGTGACTGAAAAATCACCAACTAATGTTGCAATATTTACATTTCCATTTGGAGATTTATTTAACAAAAATGGAATAACTGCAGGTGTTGTATCTTGGAGGAAATTTTCAGACATGTCAACACCAGCACAAGCAAAAATGGGAGGAAATTATCTAAATTCAATTATTGCTACTCAGGAAGCAAAACGAAATGGAGTAGATGAAGCAATTTTGCTTGATCATAATGGAAATGTTAGTGAAGCCCCTGGTGAGAACATCTTCATCGTAAGAAACGGTCAATTAGTAACTCCATCACTTGCATCATCAGCATTAGAAGGAATTACCCGTGATTCAATAATCAAAATTGCAAAAGATTTGGACATAGATATGATTGAGCGAGATATTACAAGAAGTGAATTAATTATATCTGAAGAGATTTTCCTAACTGGGACTGCAGCTGAGATTACACCAGTAATACAAATGGATTCAAAGAAAATTGGAAATGGTAAACCAGGAGACGTTACAAAAAAGATGATGGAAGTGTATAATGAAATAGTAATGAACAAAAATGAAGATTATTCTCATTGGTTAACTGAGGTATATTAGATGAAAATTGTGCAAATTGGAACAGGTGGATGGGGCAAGAACCATACAAGAATTTTATCACAATTAGGAGTTTTAGTTGCTGTATGTGATGCAGATTCCCAAAAAAGTAAAGAATATGGAGAAAAATATTCTGTTAATCACTATACATCATTAGATGAATTATTAACTGCAGAAGAATTTGATGGTGCTTTTGTTGTAACTCCTACATCAACTCACGCTGCAATTGCTAAAACATTGTTAGATGCAAAAAAACACGTCTTTGTAGAAAAACCAATGACCTATCAATCTGAAGATGGGCAAGATCTTGCAAAATTAGCAGAAAAAAATAAAGTAATTCTAACTTGTGGATATATTGAAAGATTCAATCCTGCAGTTGATGTAGTAAAAAAAATGGTCAAGGAGAAAAAATATGGAGATTTAGTCATGCTTGAATTTCACAGAGAAAACAGAATGCCACTTCACATTAAAGATGTTGGGATAATTTACGACACATCAGTTCACGATATTGATACTGCCAATTGGTTGTTTGATGATATGCCACAAGTAGTATTTGCAAGGGCAGGAAAGATAAAACATGAACATGAGGATTTTGCAAGTATCATGTTAGGATATAAAAATGACAAAGTTGCAATTATTTCATCAAACTGGATTACACCAAAAAAAGTGAGAAAATTTAATGCAGTATGCACTGATGCAATAATTTCATCAGATTTTATCACTCAAGAAATTATTGTAGAAAAAGATGAGGAGACAGAAACTGTACAAAATGAAAAACAAGAGCCACTATTATTAGAAATTCAAAGTTTTCTTGGAGCAATTGAAGGTAAGAACGAACAGGTTGTAAAATCACAAGAAGCAGTTAATGTTACAAAAATTGCCGAAGCTGCACTTTTATCTAGTCAGAAAGGTATCCCCATCTATCTGGATCTAAAATGAATAAAATAATGATGGAAATATTGGCATGTCCAATTGATAAAACTCACCCTTTAGAGTTATTTGAAATAAAGGAAAAAGACAATATCGTATCAGAAGGTGCAATATTTTGCCCAAAATGTTCTAGATTCTATCCCATAATTGAAGAAATTCCAATCATGCTACCTGATGAATTAAGAGACAAAAAACAGGAAATGGAATTTCTAAAAACATTCAAGGATCAATTACCTGAAAAAATTATTACAAAGGCAAACCCATGGCACTTGTGAGATAATGGTTACTAATTTTATTTCTGAAAAAGCAACAATTGGAAAAAATGTTCAGATTTGGCATTTTTCATATGTTGGAGATGATGTTATAATCGGAGATAACGTCAAAATTGGTTCTCTTGCACATATCGATTATGATGTAAAGATCGGTGAGAATACAAAGATTGAAGGTCAAGCATACATACCACCGCTTTCAAGAATTGGAAAAAATGTGTTTATCGGGCCAGCTGCAGTATTAACAAATGATCCTTATCCAATGTGTAACAAAATGATTGGAGTTACAATTGAAGACAATGCGATTATTGGTGCACGTGCAGTAATCAAAGCAGGTGTAACTGTGGGAAAAAATAGTGTTGTTGCGATGGGTGCAATAGTAACAAAAAATGTTCCTGAAAATGTAGTTGTCATTGGATCACCTGCTTCAATTAGATACAGCAGAGAAGAATATGACAAAAAACAAAGAAAGTGGAAAGAAAGTTAAAGTTTTAATTCTTTTTTAAAAATCCAATTCTTTAATTTTGATAAAATTAAAATCCAAATTACAACTAGAACTAGTGCAATGACAGCTTTAATCACAGATGTAATAAACAAATCAAGTTGACCAAATCCTGAAATTGAAATTGGTCCCAAAAGTGTAACTAGAATTCCACCTCCAATAATCATCAGAGCCCACATTGCAAACAAAAATCCAAAAAGACCAGATTTCAAATCGAGACTCCCATCATAAATGCAGTAATTATTGCCAATATTCCTGAAAATATTGCCAATTTGAAAATTGTAACACCAACTTGTTTTTCAGACATTGGTCCTCTTGCAAGAATTAGCCTTACCAAAGTAACAGGTGCCTTTTTGTCATCAGTTGCCTTTAATCTAAAATCATCAGTGTGTTCTACGGGTTTTCCCTTGATTTGCCTATGTTCTACAATACGTTTGACACTTGATAGGAACAGAAATGAGTTGATTACTGCCGGCAATAGAGCAACTGCTGCAATAATTTCTACACCACCTACAATTGCAATTGCACCATACATTGCACCAAGTGTTAATGCTCCAGAATCCCCAGGGAAAATTTTGCTTGGAATTTTATGGTATTTGTAAAATGCTAATGAGACAAAACCAAGGGGCAAACTAACAATTGCAATTTCATAATTTTGCACAATAACTAAACAAATTGATAATGAAAAACTGGCAATTACCATAAAACCACTTGCAACTCCATTTAGAACATCAATAGAGTTGATTGTGTTTCCAGTGATTGGTATCATGAATATAATTAATACAAGGTATAATGCTGGAATTTGTACAGTTCCAAACAATGGAAATGCAAGATTTGAATCATAAGCCCCAAGTGCAATTATTGGAATTGCAGCTATTGCAAGTGCAACTGGTTTAAACCATCCACCCATTACTTTTCTATCATCTACATATCCAATTACAAATGCTGCAGATGTTGTAATGAGTATTGCAAGAATTTCATTCATCTGTAAAAATGCATAAAGAACAAGTTCTGATGCAATAATTCCTGCAATAATTGCAGGACCGCCAGGCCTTACCACCATAATATTCTCTTTTTTGTTCACATCTTTTACCGCAAAATTTCTTTTTTCTAAAATTTTGATTAGTGGAGGAGTCATAACAAATACCATTACAAATGCAACCATGCATGAAATTATTGCTGGAACAAGTAAATCAATCAATTATCTAACCTTTCGTAATTCTTCTTTTATCTTATCCGCAATGGTTGAACCAATTTTATCAATCTCTCCTAATTTATTTACAGGAATTTTCTTCAAATCTTCCAGATTCTTTATTCCATGTTTAAATAAAATTCGTGCCCTAACCCTTCCAATTCCTTTAACTTTTACTAAATCAAGCAATTCCTCTCTAATACCATAAATCACTCTATTTCTCAAATCACTTAATTCTTCAAGCAAATCCACCCTCTCCACATGCTTTGAAATCTCCCTAAGACAATATGAGAGCCAATTGGCATTTTCAGTCATTCTATGCACATCTCCGGACTCCATTCCAAGGCTATC
>CALFHG010000324.1 GCA_937875805.1 uncultured Nitrosopumilaceae archaeon | reverse complement strand
TTAATTAAGTTAGAGTAATTAAATTTAACATATTGAAACTACAAAAGAATCAATCATTACTGTTTCTTGGTTCAGTAGCATTTCTAAGTATTATACTAATTTTACAAGTTAATGGAGAAACCAACTATAACACATTCTTTTTGGAATCTGAACAATTAAGATTAGTTGGAGAAAATTATCGTGGTGGCGATAGAACTCCAAGTCCAGTAGTAGAACCTCAAGAAACTCAAGATGATCAAGTACAATACCCATTGCCATTTGACGAAAATTCTCCAGTTTCAAAATGTTACTCAAAACACATATCTACACTAACTAATTCCTATGGTCAAATTCTAAAGACAGTTGAATCACAAACTGATATTATGGAATTTGATGAAAATTCTCCACTTACCCCATTGACAATAGTTACTGATAAAAATGAAGTTGCAACAAAACTAAATGTAAAACTATTGGCATACTGTGAAACAAACAACTTATACCCATTTGTAACTAGAAACTTGAACGTTTTGGATTCTTCTGATTTGACAGTTAGAGTATTTTCAAGTGACAGTAACAATAACAATTACGAAAAAACTGCAATCAAAAAAGTTGACGTAAGAACAACAAACCTAAATCCAAACTTTTTAGACAAATGGAATGAATATGGAAACGTAACTATTGATCTAAAAACAATAAATGACATGATTGAGGGAACACAACCACTTGATTCAATGCAAAGAATTCAAGTATCGGGAATTATGAAAATAGAATTCAAAGACGAAAACAAAGCATGGACATGGAATTTCAAAATAGATCCTGCAAGTTCCAAATATGGTAGCACACAAAATTCCTATGTGCAAGTCAAGGTAATTCCAACATACAAGAATACAGGTGGGTCAGGTGGATTTGATTATCCAGAACCAACAACTCCAGAAACAAATACACATACTGGAGAGCAAGAACAAGCTTGTATTGCATTAGGTGGAATCTTGTCAGGCAATTTATGTACTATAACTCCAGAAACTCCAGAAACTCCAACTGATCAAGAAAAATGTAATAAACTTGGTGGAGAACTAAAAGATGGATTGTGTCAAATAACCATTGAAAAAGATGGAAAAGTTAGTGATGAATCTAATGAACCTAAAGAACTCGATTATGGAATATTAAATTATAAAAAATTATTAAATTGTGATTCAGCAGATTGCTTCAATGACGCTGACTTTCTTCCAATTTATGCTCTATTTGGTGCGATACTTTTACTA
>CALFHG010000323.1 GCA_937875805.1 uncultured Nitrosopumilaceae archaeon | reverse complement strand
TTACAAACTCACAATACAGAATATCTGTCAGGTCAAGATTTGAGTGACGTGTTAAGAATCAGTAGAGTGGCAGTGTGGAAGCATATTAAAAAAATTCAAGAATTAGGGTATACAGTAGAATCAAAACAGAAGATGGGATACAAGTTAACATCAAATTCAGAATTATTGCTTCCTTGGGAAATAACTACAAATCTAAAAACAAAAATCATCGGAAAACATGCATATTATTTTGATTCAATTGATTCTACACAAAATCAGGCATTAAAAATGGCAGAAGATGTTGTAAATAACGGAGTAGTGATAGTTGCAGCAAAACAAACGGGGGGTCGTGGCAGATCTGGAAGGAAATGGGTTTCACCCAAAGGAGGAATATGGATTTCAATCATATTACATCCAACATTTGATATTTCTATAACAACACTATTTCCCATTGCATCAGCACTTGCATTATCAATTGCAATAGAAAAAACATTTTCAATTCAACCTGAATTAAAATGGCCAAATGATTTAACAATTAAAGGGAAAAAAGTAGCAGGGATGCTAGTAGATGTATCACTGGAATCAAATAAAATTGAAAATTTAGTTTTAGGAGTAGGTATAAATTTTGATGTGAATGCAAAACAAATTGAAAAATCACTTAAAGGAACTCCAAATTTTTACGGAGTAGCGTCACTTAGTGACCAAAAACAAAACATCAAACCAATTCAACTAGTGCAAACTTTTTTAATAGAATTAGAAAAAATATACAAATCTCTCAATGCAAAACAAACAAAGAAAATAATTTCAGAGTGGACAGTGAGATCTTCAACAATAGGTAAAAATGTTGAATTGAACACATCCGATAGCAAAATCAAAGGAAAAGCAATTAAAATTGATGATGATGGAGCATTGGTAGTATCAGAAAATAATAAAAATCATAGAATTATTGCAGGAGACATAATTCATTTATCAAAATAAGATTATTTTTTCTTAGATTTTGATTTTGATTGTTTTTTTGAAGAATTTGAAATTAAAGAAGATTGTTCTTTTAGCATATCTTTTAGAATATTTTTAAGATCTTTTTGAATATCAAAAACTGTTAAGAGTAATTCCTCAAGGGCTTT
>CALFHG010000322.1 GCA_937875805.1 uncultured Nitrosopumilaceae archaeon | reverse complement strand
ATACTTGTATATCCTTTTGGAATATTATGTAATTTTTCTAATTCATTTTGATTAACAGTTCTAACACAATCTTTTTCATATATTAATGTTATCATTCCTGTTGTTTCGTTTCTATGAATTAAAGAATCTTGATTAGGTGTTTGATAACCACTTCCTGTATTTAAGCAAGTGTGTTTTCTTTTCTTTGTTGTTCCACTATCTAAGATATTTTGAAGATATATTTTCAAAGTTTGTAATCAACCGTCTAACTGCTGCAGCTCCAGCATTTTCCATCATGAATTTTTTTAAAAATCCCATATCATGACCTTTATTTTCAATATTGTACATTTGATCAACAGTAATTTCCATATTTTTCATGAAATTATATCTAAAATAAGAGTTTAGCAAACGGCTTTATCCTACTTTTAAAACAATGCTAAACATGACATTAAAAAATGTAAAACCATCATTAAATAAAATTGCAAAAGAGTTAGAAATAGTTCAAGAGGCTAGAGAATTTCTGTTAAAAAATACAAGAGAAATAATTATTCTGTGCAGTAAATCAATTATCGCAGTACATAAAGGAGATTTAACAGTAGGAAAAAACAATCTAAAACAAGCAGAGACATTATTAAAAAAATACAAGAAAAAAGCAACTGGTGGACTAAGAAGATATCTAATCACACCAGAACAAGAATTTGTAGAGGCTGCATGTTTAATTGCAATTGTTGAAAAAAAAGAAATTCCATCAGATAAAAAATTGGCAGTAATGCCTGAATCATATGTTTTAGGATTATTAGATTGTGTTGGAGAATTGAAAAGACAGGTTTTTGATAAAATCAGAATAGATGAAATTGATGAAGCAACAAGAATTTTTGAAGTGATGGAGAATTTGTATCTTCAACTTTATACTTTTTCAATGTACGATAAAGTAGTGAAAGAAGCAAGAAGGAAAATCGATGTTAATAGGATCCTAGTAGATGATGTTAGATCTGTAATTACCGAAGAAAAAAGACGAACTGAATTAATCAAAATTTTAAAGAAAATAGAAAAATCGAGTAAAAATTAGTGGTGCGGATGATGGGATTTGAACCCACGTACTCCTAAGAGACTAACCCCTCAAG
>CALFHG010000321.1 GCA_937875805.1 uncultured Nitrosopumilaceae archaeon | reverse complement strand
TTTCGGTATGCGACAATTTCTCCCAAACGGTTATGAGAAACCTCGACACTGTGATATTTGTGGGAGTGATGAATAAATGAAAGCCTTATGCAATAAATGCAGATCATCAAACGTTGAATGTAAAATCAATGATGATGGTTTTCCAGTTTGTGAGAGGTGTTTTGAGGAATGAAAATAACTGACGAGGATCTATTAAATTTAAAAAAATGTCCTTTTTGTAATGGAAAAATATATGAAGCATATAATGAGGGAATACTTTCTAAAGAAGCAGAAGATAGTTTTTCATATTTTTGGATTTGTGAAAATAATCATGTGATAGGTCGTATAACATGAAATACGTCAAACATATGACACTAAAGGAATGGAATAGATTTAACAAAGTCCAAAAAGATGTTCATGGAGTTTTTACAATACCTGATAATGAATATAATTTCAATCATTATGACAACTTGGATAAACGCCATGAAATGCAAAAAGAAATTGGTTCTTGTTGCATAAACGAAGTTACAAACTGGACAGTGTGCGAGAACTGTAAAAAATATGATGAAATAGAAAAAAAATATCCGTCAACCATATGTGGATTACAAACAATCACAGGTCAAGAGATTATGTTGTCAAGATATGAAATTATCCTGGATGGATACGAGCCAAAATACACAAGAATCTACCATAAGATTACCAGCGTAATTAATATGAAAAATTTCGATAAGGGCATGAAAATCTTTGATAACTCCATGAAAGCCTTTTCTAAAGGGGTGGGTGAATCAGGCAAGATTGACAAACAAAACAAAAAGAACCTACAAACCATTAACGGCAAGTCAAAAAAATCACTTGGGTTACTTGTTTGGAATGATATTAAAAAAGATGTTTTGGGATCACCTAAAAAGAAAAGACGTAGAGATCCTGATGTTGATGAACAGTTCTGGGGAACTAGGAAAACTAAAGGAAGATCAGTTAATGATCAAATTTGGGGAACTAAAAAGAGTACAAGGAGAAAATCAAACTCGTTAAACATTTGGAATGATGATAATAAAACTTCTATTTGGTAAGTCTATTTCTTTTTCTTTTTACTATCTACATATTTTACATATTCTTTAACTGTATGTCGTTTAACTACCACTCTTGTTTTAACCATAATTAATTATTTGAACCTGAATACTTAAAGTTTTAACAATCTATTACCGAGGAATTAAAATAACTGATTCTTGATACGGTTATCATGAGTATAGAATCTGCACAGATTACAAAGCAGCAATTCCAGGACCTATTATTAGAATTAAAAGAAATTCCGTCACATAGAGCTCCAATTGATGGCGATATTGCTGTTTTATGTTTTAGATTTATGGAAGACACAGGCTGTAGAGTTACAGAAACCATTCATGTAAAAAAACAGGACATTAATTTTGGAAATCATATTTTAACAGTTACAAATCCAAAAACAGAGAAAAAATGCAAGTGTTCTGTATGGGGTTGGACAGAATTTAGAACTAGAAAACTAATTTCAGTGAATAAAAAATGTCCGATATGCAACGGAAAAGGTAGGTGGAAAAAGCCACAAAGAACCACGTTCACAAACAGAATTAGACATGAATTACTAACTTACTGCAATACCCTGGGGGATGAGGACATATTGTTTCCAGTATCAAGACAGTCATTGTGGAAGTGGGGTAAGATGGCAGGGAATAACGCAAAAATTGACATATTTCAGCAAAAAGAGGAAAAATTAATCGAGGGTATATTTTTACACCTGTTTAGATCAATGTGTGCCTTTAGAATACTTGATGATGCAGTAAATGACAAGTACAAGAGAGAGATGGTTATCTACAAACTTCGCCATTCATCACCAACTGTAACTGACCTGTACACAAGAATTGACATTAACTACCTTCTATCATGGGAAAAGAATTTCTATAATAAAGATTAATTACCACACATAACAAGTCTTTAACGTGGGTGTAGGAATATCGGCATTTGTCTTGTCACTTATGGTCGTTATTATGATCATACCCACAATTAACGCATATCCAAGTGACAGTGGTTATAGTCCAAAACAAGATATTGAATTGAAAAGATTGATACTTAACTATACATCAAGGACACCTGAAAATGGTGGGCCATACGATGAGGTGCTAATTGATTTTCAACAGATACGATTAACTGAAATCAAGTCATTGGAATTAGGGATAGTTGAACTGGACAAGGTGATTATTATTAAAAAAGAAGAAGCACAAGTTCAGAAAGAAGTTATTTTGCACGAGCAGAAATTAATTGCAGCAGCAAAGGAGAAAATGCAAAAGGATTGGAACGCACTGCCACATGA
>CALFHG010000320.1 GCA_937875805.1 uncultured Nitrosopumilaceae archaeon | reverse complement strand
AGTATTTCATTGTTGTTCTTTTTATAGAAATTGACTTTTTCAAGAATTACGCATGGTTACTTGATTTCCAACTGAATGATGAATTCCAACTACTAATTCTGAATGAGTTGTAATTATCATCAAAGTCTCACAAGAAAGGCACAAAATTGATGGTACATAGTCTGCATTTGCTTCAGACGGGCCAATAGTAGCTAAAACAGCATCATCTTTAAGATCAAACCTATTACAATTCACACATTTAGAAGGCCTATCAGATACACGTTTTATTTTATTGATGAAATAATTAACCAAGACAAAAAAAAGTAGCACATAGTGATTCTTAAATTAATTGATTTTTCATTTTGATGTAAAATTATTCTTCTAGATGAGTGATTAAGTATGATATTCAAATGGATAAAAGAGTTTTATGTGAAAATGATTTCAAAAAAAATAATGGGTTTACTGTCACGTAAAAAAGAAATCATTGTTGGGAATATTTGCCCAAAATGCAATATGGAGTTTACAGATTCAGGAAGGACATTACGTCATATGGAAAAAGCCCATCAATCTAAAAAGAAATTTGAATGTAATTCATGTGGTTAGGAATCAATTCATTAGGACATTCTATTAAATATGAATAATGAATAAAATTGTCATGACTAACAAGGACAAATTAAATAAAATTTCAGGTATTTCAGCACTTGGTATGTTTACATTAATTGTATCAGGATACATTACTGGAAATGATTCATTGTTTGGATTTCCAAACGCTATGGTCCTCTACGGCCTTATGCCAGCGGCATTGATTTGGTTTGGCACAAGAAAAAATGGGTGTGGAAGTTGTAATCAAATAGGTATAGTTTCAGATAAAGAAGATCAAAATAGTTTCAAGTGATAATTTTTAGATAATACTGGAGAATTTGATTTTCATATAGATAAACATAATTCTATTTTTTAGCAATTACCAAATCCACCTTATAGTTTAAAACAGCACGTGGGTTAAGTTTCAAATTCCAAATAATATGAGATGGGATTTTTGTTTTGGATGTAATTTTAAATTTCAAATTTTCCAAATTCTGACGTAATGAAATTTCATCAAGAGATTTTTTGACAGATTGAGATCCCCTGTCAAAGTCATAAGGGTCACTGATAATAAAATAGCCACTAGTAATTTGTTTTGAAATATGGTTTAGTAATTCTATAGGTTCTGCCAATTCTAGAACATTAAGAGCTAAAACAAGGTCAAATTGTAATTTTCCAAATATAGGAGACATGAAATCTGCTACAACGTAATCAAGATTATTTCTGTGTGATTTTTTGGCATATCTTAATGCAGTAAATGATCTATCAATTCCAAAAACCATTTGATGAGATTCAGCCAAAAACGAAGACATTATTCCAATTGAACACCCATATTCTAAAGCAAAATTAGATTTTTTGATAGAGCGAATATTTTTTTTGATTTCAGTATAGAATTTTGCAGATTTACTATTTTGATATATCAATGACCAACGTTCCTCAAGGGCAGTTCTATCATCACTGAATTGTTTAATTTTTGATAAAGAAAGTTTACAAAATTTCTTTAAATTTGGATTTTCAATTAATTGGTAAAGTTGCCCACTTAATTTTTTATGTGATGAAAGATAAAGAGCAAAATCATCCCATAAAATTGGAATTTTATCGACTATAGGGAATTGTTTACTACATTTTGTACATTCTAAAATTCCTTCAACAATTTCTTTTCCATGTTTGAATGCATTTAATTCTAATTTGGAACCACAATTTACACATTTTAAAAATTCTAAACTAGATTCTAACATGATCGGATAACAAATCAGTAATTTTTGAATTAATAATTTCTTTGATAAAAAAATCAAGTTAATCTTAAATGGAGTATTTTCAGATTTTATGCAAAATGGGAGAATTTCAAGAATTTGCAGAGGCGTTATTTGGACAATTATCAGTTGAAATTGACGAAGAAAAAGAGATCATAGAGTTAGCAATCAAAGCCAAAGACGATATTGCAAATAAAGTGCAATTCAAAGAGATAGATGAAATTGCAAATAAGATATTACCAGATTTTAAAAATAGAGTAGAAGAATTTCTAGGAGTTAAAGTTCCTGAAGATATTTCTTTAAAAATTCTAGAGTTGACAGAGTTAAAGAAGATTAAAGGAAACAAAGTATTTGCAGATAACGAATCAAAAGAATTTGTTAGAGAATTATTTAACGCCGTAGCAAAAGAAGATCTAAAAAAAATTGCAGAATTAATGCAGCAAGATACTGCAAAATATTTAGTATATTCAACTTATGCGATTCAATACATTTCAAAAATCACAACAACATATGGA
>CALFHG010000319.1 GCA_937875805.1 uncultured Nitrosopumilaceae archaeon | reverse complement strand
ATACCAAAACTGCGATCTTCCTATTAATTTAGTTAGTGAGATAAATCAAGATATTTTTTGGAAAATTTGAATCAATTATGATAAATCATGTAGAGATTTAGAAAATAAACGATCTTAATGATTTTAAAATTGGATAAAAATATGTTCAAGCGATCATTTTGTTAGAAAAATAAAATTTTACTAGAATGAAATTTTTATTAATAGAATAAGTTTATCAAAAAACGAATTGTCTGAATTTGAAAATCTTATTGATAAATTACTTGCACAAAAGCCAGAATTAACTAAAAGTGATCTTGAAGAACAAATTAAACAAAAGAAAGAAAAAATTGGTGCAGGTTATCTAACAGATCAGGGAGCATTATTTCTAATTGCATCAGATTACGGGATTACATTATCAGAATCAGAAAAAGTTGAAATTAGTTTAAAGGATCTATACGCTGGAGCAAAAGAAGTCTCATTAGAAACAAGAGTTTTGAGTCTTTCACCTGCAAAACAATTTTCTAGAAAAGATGGCTCTCCATTCTATCTTAGAACAATGACGGTATACGATACAAATTCTACAGCTAGTGTAAAATTATGGGATGAAAAAGCCAATCTTCCAGGTATTGAAAATCTAAAACCTGGTGATCTAATCAAAATAATCAAAGCTTATGTAAAATCTGATCTAGATGGATCTCCAACAATTAACATTGGTTCTGGATCAAATATAGAAACTACAGATACTAAAAGTGAAATTCCAACTATTGATACTATTACAAAAGATGTCAGTGAATCTAAAGAAGGTCAAAAAGATCTAGTAATTTCTGGAACTATTGATGGGGTGATTAGCGGAATGGAATTTACAAATTCTCGTGGTGTACCTGGAAAAGCACTAAGAATGAGATTAAAAGGAAAAGATGGAAGTGGAATGAGAGCAGTTCTATGGGGAAAAGATGAATCAAGTATTCCAAATATGATTTCACAATCTGCCAAAGTAAGATTACTTGGTGTTAGAGTAAAATCTGGAAATCAAGGCCTTGAAATTCATGGAAATGATTCTACAATAATTGAAATTGAAGGTGGTAAAGAAGCAGAGCCAATAATTACAAGAATTCTTTCTATAACACCTACAGAAAATGGTAAAAATATGATTTTAGCCGTTGATAATAAAAAGAATTTATTCAACATTAATGATTCTTCAAACTCAACTAGCATCTGTGTAGAAGGTGATGTCATAGAATGTATGCCATCAAAAGTTTATGGAAATTCAATTACATTAGATGAAAATTCTTTTGTAAGAAAATTAGATAATGATGAATCAATTCCCTCATTGTCTCAACTTAGAACAAAAATTAATGATATCAAAATAGATGCCAGTTATTGTATTGAAGCAATAGTATTGAAAGTTCCTGAAAGACGTGAAGTACAAACAAAATCAGGTGAGTCAATAGCACTTTCAGAAATGTTTGTTGAAGATGATACAGGACAAATTTGGGTAAAAGGTTGGAGAAATCTATCAAGAATTATCGACAAATGTGAATTGGGAGAAATTATTTCAATTACTGGACTAAATGCAAAACCAGGGCTAGAAGGTAGAATAGAATTATTTGTTACTGCATTTTCTAAAATTACAAAAAAGAATTAAGGAGAGGATTCAACTGTGTTACTTGATCGTGATCTTTCATAAACAAATACACCTACTAAGCCAAGTGCAAATAAAACTACAGTAATAATTGGTATTGAATCAAAAATTCCTGCCATCATTTAACCTAAGAGTAGACCATTAAAAATCTTCACTATTATCAGACAACCCAATTTTATTAATGGTATAAGAAAAGTTTTCTTTTTTTAATGCCCAATAAATTTGGCCATTAAATTTTGATGATTTTTTAAAAAGATGAATTTTGATATGTGTATAAGGATCAATTGCATTTTGCATATTTTCTATTTCAGTATCATTTGCGATTCTAATCATATTAGTAATTATAATTGGAATTTTTTTTGTGATTGCTAATTTTGATAATTCATGCATGTATTTCATAAATAGTAAATTTTTTTCAAATATAGATTCGTCTTTTTGATATTCATAAGAAAATAAATCAGTAATATTATCAATTACAATTAAAGAAAAATCACTTTGTTCAAGATTAATAATTGATTTAATTTGTTCTGAAGTATTTGTAATTCTCGATACAGTAATTTTTTCCAATAAATTAATCTCTATTTTTAATTCTTTTTGAATTTCAACGATTCGTTCAGGTCTAAATCCACCTGTAGTGTCAAAATACAAAACATTACCACCATTTTTGATTGAATTTATAGACAATTGTAATAAGAATAGAGTTTTTCCAGTTCCATTTTCACCAAAAATATCTACAATTACATTATCAGGAATTCCACCTGACAAGAATTTGTCTAATTTTTCTAAACCTGTAGAGATCATTTGAGTAATTATTAGAAAAAGAAGAAAAAATTTAAGGAATTTCAATTTTCATAAAAGAGGTAAGGCTTTTATGCTAGAGAACAAGGTTTCAAAACAAGTGAACAATTAGTGTCCCAACCAACTCCTAGCGCAAAAAGACCTTTAACAACTCTTCAAAAAAGTATCAAGAAGAATGTTACTGTAAGACTGAAAAACGAAGTAGAATACAAAGGAAAGATGGACAATGTAGATTCCTATATGAATTTGATTATGACTGATGCAGAAGAACGTCATGACGGTAAAACAATTGCCAATTACGGTAGAGTTATCGTAAGAGGTAACAATGTATTATTTATCAAACTAGAAAACGAACTTTAGTTAAAAGTGGTTTTATGACCAATAATTTTCTATTCACCTCTGAATCAGTAACTGAAGGACATCCAGACAAAATATGTGATAATATTTCTGATGCATTTGTAGATGAATATCTTAGACAAGATCCTAATTCTCGAATTGCAGTTGAAACAATGGTCACAACTAATTATGTAGTTGTATCAGGTGAAGTTACATCAAAAGCAGTATTTGATCAAAAGGCTCAAGAAGAATTAGTTAGAAAAACAATAAAAGAAATTGGTTATGATAACAAAGATTTGATGTTTGATGGAGATAGTTGTAAAGTCGATTTAAAACTTCATTCACAAAGTCCAGATATCAGTCAAGGTGTAACAGCAACTGAAGAAAAAGAGCAAGGTGCAGGTGATCAAGGTTTGATGTTTGGTTATGCGTCAAATGAAACTGAAGAATTAATGCCTATGCCAATTTTATTTGCACATAAGCTTATTCAAAAATTATCACAAGTAAGAAGGGATAAAACTTTACCATGGGTAAGACCGGATGGTAAATCGCAAGTTTCTGTAAGATATGAAGATAACAAACCTACAAAGATTGAAACAGTTGTAATATCTACACAACATGCTCCAGAAGTATCTCAAGAAGAAATTTCAAGAGAAATTATTGATAAAGTAATCAAACCAGTTTTAGGTAATCTTTGGAATGAGGATATCAAAATTCACATCAATCCAACAGGAAAATTTGTGATTGGTGGCCCACATGGAGATGCAGGATTAACTGGAAGAAAAATTATCGTTGATACTTATGGTGGATTTGGAAGACATGGTGGTGGAGCTTTCTCAGGAAAGGATCCATCTAAAGTCGATAGATCTGCGTGTTACATGTGTAGATACATTGCAAAAAATCTTGTAGCTGCAGGATTGGCTGATAGATGTGAAGTTCAATTAGCATATGCAATAGGAGTAGCAGAACCAGTATCACTGTATGTTAATACATTTGGAACAAATAAAATTCCTGAAAGTCAAATTGAGGATTTAGTTAGAAATAATTTCGACATGAAACCATCAGGAATAATTTCACAACTTGATTTGAAGAGACCAATTTACAAAAAAACTGCATCTTATGGTCATTTTGGAAGAAATGAACCAGAATTTACTTGGGAAAAGACAGACAAGTCTGAAATGTT
>CALFHG010000318.1 GCA_937875805.1 uncultured Nitrosopumilaceae archaeon | reverse complement strand
ACACTATTCTTTATTTTAACAAATTAACATATTTAATTTTATTTGATGTATTTGTAAATAATTTATTTTTGATTATTGAAAATAATTCTTTTGATGTACAACTATAATTTTTTTTAAGATTTTAAAAAAGTATGTGTGCTGGGAGTAACCCTCCTTCTGTTTTCACGATATTTCGCTTTGCAGCCTACCTGAACTTAGTACAGGAACTGTTAGTTCTGTTTGGCTTTGCTCCATGTGGGTCGTCTTTTTCATTCCTTTTATGGAAACCTCAGGTTTTCACCATCACCGTGCGCCATATTGGATTATTTTCTGCTCCGTTGCCAACCATCTCTGATTATCTATCTCCAGATCACATTTCCTGTTTGGAGGGAGGAGTTTCCTCTGCCGTAGCAGCGTGTCGTGCTCCAGCTCACATGAATATTGTATCTTGTTATTGGATTTGAGTATTACTTTGGAGGTTTTGTGCCTATTATGAATAATGTGCCGTATTCTCTTTTCCATTTCTTCTTATTTTTCAAATCTTTGACATGTTTTGTTTTTACATCAAAACCAGTATTTTTGAAAAACTCTCTCCATTCTTTTTTTGAATGCAAATGCATTTGAATTTTCATTATTCCTGCCCATCTGGCAGTTGCCTTGTTATCTGTGTAAAAGTCTGTACCGCAGAAAAATTGTCCTCCTGGTTTTAGCAGTTTGTATATTTTTTCTAATGCAATTTCAATGGAATCTGCATAGTACAATGATTCCATTGAAAAAATAAAATCAAATTTCCCTCTATAATTCATTGATTCAATGTCTGTGTGAAAATATTCTTCTTTTTTCTCTTCTATCTTTTTTATGGACTGAATGATCATTTTTTTACTTTTGTCAATACCTATGGATTTTTTACAATTTTTTTCTTTTGCAATTTTTCTTACTACCCATCCATTACCGCATCCAACATCTAAAAATGTAAATGGTTTGTCAAATGGTATTGTTTCTAAAAATTTTAAAACATTTTTTCCATGCTCTATTTCCATTAATTCTGCTCTCCCATTTTGAGCCCATTTATCAAAAGTTTTTCTAACTCTATCCATATTTTAGTTCTTTTTTTATTTCCATTATAATCTTCGTCTTACTGAGCTTTGGTATGAATAACTTCTTCGTGTTTCTTATATTCAATTTTTAATTATTATTTTTGAAGAGAATTGCCTGATGAATCATGCCGAAACTGTGGTGGAAAATTATCTGAGAACACAAAATGTTCTGAATGTTTCAAGCCCAACAGTATGATTTGTAATGATTGTGCAAAATGTACTCAAGTGCAATTCCATTCATTTTGTATGTCCTACCAGACCGACCGACCAAATACTGTGCCAACAATTGAGTCTGGCAGCTACTGTGAAGTAGTTGCCATGGCTTAATTTATGAAATTTAACTGATATTCAGTATCATAGCTGCTCAAGTTTTAAGTATCATGAGCCTAAACTCTGATCCTTATGCGCCGAATTCTGATGGTTTTGAGCGTATTTGTTATGCTTTTGATGCCCGTATACGCGTCTGCACAGACTCCTGACAGAATAACTCTATTAGAAAATTTTGGAAATTATGAAAGTGGTGAACCATTATTTGTTTATGGGCAAATTGCAAATATTTTGGATGATTCTTTTTTGATAATGCAGATTTTCAACCCTCAAGGTGATCTCTGCCAAATACAACAATTGTTGCCGTTACCCAATGGTGCTTTTGTCACTGATGTAATTCCTCTAAAGGGCAGAATTTGTGGACTTTCTGGAGAATATGAAATTAAATTATTTTATGGTGATTATTCAACATCAACAACATTCAATGTTTCATCTAATATTTTTTCTGAACCTACACATAATGAACTAATTTCTTCTGCTAAAAGTTTACTATCTACACAAGGGGATATTGTTGGAAAATTGTTTAACATTCCATCTCCAATATCTAATCAAACATCTAATAATTTATCTGAGCTAGAATCTGAATATGTCGCTTTATGGGGTGAATTTTTCGTAGATGGTTTGATCATTGAGATTAACCCTTTGATTAGACCTGCTATATCTTCATCATTAGACTCTGTACAGCAATTATTAGACCGAGATGAAATTTCATTTGAAATTGCAAAATCTATTGATGAAATTATTTTTGCATCTATTTTTTACTATGAAATCGGAGATAAAACAAAAGCAATTGATTTACTAACTGATGCATTTGTAGATATTAGAAATATAAATCCTGAAAAATCATCTGTTCAAAGAACTCCAACTTTTGATGAATTAGAAGAAACACTGTTGAATTTAATGAAAAAATCTGACACTGTAATGAGTAAATCTGTAAAAAGTGAAGTTGGATTTATTTTTGCAAGGGGAACGGCTCCTGTTTATTCTGATGAAATTAGCCAACTCATTGATGTTCTTTCAAAATCTAGATATCTTGATGTTGTATCTAGAAAACAAAATGATCTTTATCGACTAGTTCAAAATGACTGGGACTCCTTGAAACCTTCTCTTATGTCCAAAGAATCTATCGATGAACTAATTTCTTCATCAATACGAGTAACTGAATTACATCAGGCAGCCATAATTCTACGTGAACTTGACAGTGTTGATAGATTCATCTCCTCTGATTCTGAAGAAAACAGTGATCTTGCAAACCTAATTCAGCCTGATTGGGATGCCTTGGAGCGTGATTTAGCATTGACCACATCTGTTGAAGATATTTTGGAATCTGAATCTAAAATTCAACAAATGGTTCAAGTCATTGATATTTCATCTCGAATTAGCAAAAGTGTCGAGATTTCTCAATCCACCGGTGTTGATTCTGTATTGATATCTGATTGGAAATTACTTTTAGAACGAGTTGAAAATGCTGATTCTGTTGAAGATATTTTGGAAATTGTATCTGAATTTGATACATCTATGACTGAACTCCGTGAGAAGAGAAACCCATTGGTTATGCTAGAATTCCAATACAAAACAATGAAAGAAAAAGCTGAACTTCAAGCAGATTATGAAAATTTGTTTTTGATTGACAATGCTTTAAAAATTCTAAACACTGCTAAGGAAATGGAATCTGGCAATCCATCAATTATGAGAATTGACAGAATTGAAGTTTTGTTAAGTTGGGTCAGTGATATTTCTCCTAAAATAAAATCTGATTTGGATTCTTACAACAAGGATGCATACAAAATTCGTGCAAGTGATATTTTGCAAAGAGCAAAATCTTTAGAAAACTTGGTTGAATTGAGTTTAACTAAAAATAGTTTCTTACCAAATTATATTGAATTTGCAGAAATCTTTAATGAAAAAATTGATGATGTGCGAGATCTTGTGATTAAAAATGATCTTGATCAAGCTGATGAATTAGTTCGTGCATTATTTGATGAATGGAGTTTAGTTTCAAAAGCATACACTGATGATCCACTTGGTTCTGATGTTGGTTACACTGCTGATGAAATCAAACGTATTGAATTTCGTAAAAAATTAGATATTTTCTCAAACATGGTTTCCACTTTCTATAATACTGGATTCTTAGAATATGTTGATAAATATAACAAAATGATGGCAGAT
>CALFHG010000317.1 GCA_937875805.1 uncultured Nitrosopumilaceae archaeon | reverse complement strand
TGATAATTCATTTGTTGAAGGTATTCAATTCTTAATCAAAGAAGGATTCATGAAAATTCCAATTACTGAGCAAGGTTCAGTTTCTCAAAATAACAAAATTCCTGATTGGATTAAGAACAACGCTGGATGGTGGGCAGATGGTTCTATAGATGATAATTCATTTGTTGAAGGTATTCAATTCTTAATCAAAGAAGGATTCATGAAATTATCAAAATAAAGCAAAATTTCTAAATAATTAGACCTAAAAGATACAAAAAAACTAGTAGATTTATTTTCAAAGAATATTATCCATTTACATGTCTAAATTTTCTCTTGTAGCAATGGGTGGAACTTTTGATATTATCCATAGAGGTCATTTCACTTTACTATCAAATGCATTTAATATTGCTGATAAAGTAATCATAGGAATTACAAGTGATGAATTTGCTACCAAAAAAGGTAAAATTCCTACAAACAAATACGATCAACGTTTTGAAAATTTAATCTCTATTATTTCAAAAGAATTTCCTAATGCTTCTTTTGAAATTAGTAAATTGGAAAATGATTTTGGACCTGCTGTTCTAGAAAAAGGAGTTGAAGCACTAGTTGTTAGTGATGAAACCAGCAATCAAGGAATTATTCTTAATGAATTAAGATCAAAAAAGAACCTTCCACCTGTTCAAGTTGTCACTGTTCCAATGTTTTTGGCAAAAGACGGAACAAGAATATCCACGACTAGAATTAAAAATTCTGAAATTGACATTGATGGAAACTTGCTATCAATTGACAAGTAGCTTATCGAACTTTGAGTAATTGGAATAAAACAAAATTTTTGGATTGAGCCTCATGGCAATAATTAATCATATGATGAAAAAAATTGATACTGATGTGGCCAATCTCAAACAAGGATTACATCCTCAAAATCTTTCATATTGGTATGATAAAATTATTAAAGAAACCCTTGAAATGGCTCCCCCGTGGCTTCAGGATAAAATCAAAGTTCATCAAGATCCTGTTCTTCCAATGAAATTTAATTTGGATATTTCAAAACGTGCTGTAAGATATTTCATGATTGTAGTTGACAATAATTTGGATGACATGCCATATTCTACAAAACTCTATTTCCTTAAAGTGCAAGAAATAATGTCCACTGAAATGGATAAATCTTTAGTTTAGATGATTTTTTTAATCCTAGGCATAAATTCAAGCTCTAAGTATCTATAACCTATCGATCTAAAATTTTCTATAATATGGATCTCTACAAATCAAAATATTCTGATGGAAAAACAGATGGAAGAAATTCTAGAGGAGAAAATAACACATCTCGTTCTTTTAGAAATTCTGGAGATGATAGATATTCCAGAGATGACAGAGGTTCACGAGATGACAGTAGAAATGAATCTACAA
>CALFHG010000316.1 GCA_937875805.1 uncultured Nitrosopumilaceae archaeon | reverse complement strand
TTCTTTTTGGAGCTGCTTTTCTTTTTGGAGCTGCTTTTCTTTTTGGAGCTGCTTTTCTTTTTGGAGCTGCTTTCTTTTTTATTGCCATTTTCTTGTAATTTTATTTTAAAGATCGTATAATAACTTACACCTTTTGATAATTCAAAACAAGATGATTTTTGAGCCTCTTAACAGATTTGAGTTGAAGATTGGGAGATTTAGAAATATTATCAAATCCACTACCTTGAACAAAGGATATTGAATCATTTCCTCCAATTATGAATGGGGAGAGAGTGATAATCAATTCATCAAAAAGATTTTGTTTAATAAATTCCCAATTTATTGTTCCACCACCTTCAACTAATATTGTTTTGATTTTTTTCTCTGAAAGTTTTTTTAATAAAGATTTGATATTTACAGACTTTTCTCCAGTTATAATAACTTCAACTGGAAATTTATTTAATTTTTGTAAATTAGATTTTGTAATTTTTTTTGATACAGCTATTATGGTTGAAACTTTATCAGATGTTTGTAAAATTTTTGATTTTGTAGAGATATCACCTTTAGAATCCAATATTATTCTAATAGGATTTTTTCCTTTAGTATAACGTACAGTTAACAAAGGATCATCTCGCATTAGGGTATTTTTTCCAATAATTATTGCATCTACTTTCGTTCTTAGTTTATGTAATCTACGTAAATCTTCATTGGAAGAGAGTTTTGAATTTCCTGTTCTAGTAGCAATTTTACCATCAATAGATATCGCTGCACTTAGAATAATATGAGGATTATATTTTTCCATGTACTATTTTTCCTCCAATCATGACAGCCTTTATTGCATATTCAGATGCTCTATGAACAATTGATGCGTGTGGATTATGCATTGGTTCTAAATCTAATGCATGTTTATCTAAAAATATACAATCAGCAATTTTTCCAGATTCAATACTTCCAATATTTTTATTCAAAATTTTTCCACCGTTTACTGTAGCCATTTTAAGAATTTCTTTTGGATCAATTCTTTTTTTGTGTAACCCCATAGTTACTTTCCAAATAAAATCCATTTCCCTAAACATATCAGGAGAGTTTATCATTACATTATCTGTGCCTAAAGCTAGAGTGCAGCCAGATTTTTGCATCAAATCAATGTCAGGAATCCCTTCAGCAAGAGATGCATTAGCTCTTGGACAAATTACTATACCTCTTGTTTTTTTAGATGCCATTTGAAGATCAGATTTTGAAGCATATGTCATGTGGACTAAAAAATCAGGTTTTAAAATTAAAGCCCTCATTGTTTCAGATTGTCCAGTGACTTTTTTTGATTGAGTGATGCTTTGTTTTGTTTCAGCAGAATGAATTGCTCTAATCTTTGATATTTTTGAATAATAATTCAAGACAGAGTTACTATTTTCATTTGCACCACTAACACCTATACCATCACATTTTTTAGATAATTCAAATAATTCAGAAGATTTTGTGCTTGGGAATGATGAATTTTTTTTAATTTCTTTGGCATTCTGATAAAATTCCATTCGACCTAAAATAATTGAACGTAAAGGAACATCATTTAGTATTTTTTTTAATAAAATCACTCCATCTAATCCCCCTTCTCGGAAATCTACAAAAGTAGTGATTCCTTTTCTAAGCATAGAGTGACATGTATTTTTCATAAAATTTCCTAAAATCTCATTTGATGTATTTTTTAGAATTTTTGATTTTGCTCCAAAGACAGGGTGAATTTTTTCATCAACTGTATTGTTTAAAGAAATATCTTTTCCAATAGAATCTCCAACATGTGTATGGGCATTGATGAATCCAGGTATCATTAAGAGTCCTTCACAATCTAAAGATTCTTCTTTTAGAATTGGTTTAATTTTTGTTTGGATTTTTTTAAATTGACTATTTTGAATTCTGATATCTGTACTTGAAACAAAATCTAAATCTTGGCCAGTTAAAACGCTAATATTTTTAATTAACATGATAATTCATAAACTTCAGGTTTTTCTTTTCCTGAATCTCGAATTTCGCGTATAGTGTCAAGTGATTTTGTGGCTAATTTTACTGCCTCTCTACCAGTATTTGCATTACCAATTCCACAATTCAATAAAATTTTATCATCATTTTTTACAATATTGATAAAATCTTGAACAGATTGTTTTGCTTCATCATTTGATACTATCATAAAATTATCACCACCCATAAAAAATGTAAGAGAATTTTTTTCTAAAAAATATTTAGACATTTTTGAATACAATTCAACTATTATGGATGTAATTTCA
>CALFHG010000315.1 GCA_937875805.1 uncultured Nitrosopumilaceae archaeon | reverse complement strand
CTTGATGAGCCATGGAGTGTTAGATATTGCAAAAGAATCATACCAATACAAAAAGTCATTGAATCAAAAATTGAGGAAATAGAAAAAAGTGTTGGGGAGTTATCCAATCAAATTTTAGAGGAGGAAACGTATAGAATATCAATTGAAAAAAGAAATTCAGAGTTATCAAGTAAGGAGATAATTACAAAAATAGCAAATAAAATAAAAAACAAAGTGTCACTGGAATTTCCAGATAAAGTTCTATTGATTGAAATTCTAGGTAATAAAACAGGAGTATCTATTTTAAAAAAATCGGATATACTAAGTACAGAAAAAACAAAACGAAGTATGTCAGAGTAATACTGCAGCTTTTTCAATTAATAGATCAGCCAGAGGGTTTTTGGAATAAATTGAATCAATATGCCTTTTTGTTATTTTGAAATGTTTTTTTAAATAATTCTCGTTATTTTTTGAGAAAATATTTGTAGAAATTGGTATTAATTCAAGATACAATGAGTGTAGGGTTTTTTTATTTCCGATGGCAATTATGAAAAAATTAGTTTTAGGTTTTATTCCAACAGTCCTTATTGCATCAGAAATTTGTGTAGTTAAAGCAAATCGCATTAAAATATCAGTTTCAAGTTTATTTGAAAGCAAAAGATTATTTTTTTGAGATTCAATTGATAATGAAATAATTTTTTTTAAATGATAATTATTTAAAACAAAATCACATGATACAGCCTGAAGTAGTAGTTTAGGATATTTTTTTCTAAGATCATCAATAAATTTTACATCAATAAATTTTTGATTTTTAATCTCTAGTATTTGTATTAGTTTTTTAGAATATTCAAAAGTAAATTTTTTGGATAAACCACCGTGAATAACAGGAATTATACTTACAACATCATTGTCTTTTATTATTGTAGATTTTCCATCCATTGCAGAGGAATCAGCCCCATTGACTGCGATTAAAACATTATCAGTATCAAGTTTAGGAGTATCCGTAGGTTTTAGTTCTAAGAGTAAAGTGAGTAGTTCTTGAATTGTTACATTAGATTTATCAATTTTTAAAAGTTCTATTGGAAAAGACTTTTTCGCACCACCAACAAATTTTACAATAAACATATCTATCTAATTAGAATTGAGAAAAGGTATTTAATTTATTATTCAGTTTCTGCTTC
>CALFHG010000314.1 GCA_937875805.1 uncultured Nitrosopumilaceae archaeon | reverse complement strand
TCATCTTTTACTTCTAGTACAATGCCACGTGGTTCTTTTTCATCTTGATTCAATCTGTTTTGCAGATACTGTTGAGTCAGTCCAACTAAAACACTAAGTAATTCAGGGATACCAACTCCAGAACGTGCAGAGATAGGAACTATAGCAATTTCTGATTTAAAATCCTGTACACGGTAAAATGCTTCTGATTTGTATCCCAAAATAGATAAAGTTCCTACAACATCATACACTTTTTGATCCAAATCAGCTTGAATTGATGCATCTTGCTCTTTGATTGATTGGGTAATGAATTGTGTATCAGACTTTCTCCATCCAGAGATTTGATCACATTTGTTTAGTGCAACAACAAATGGCACTTTTCTGCTCTGTAAAATTTTTAAACTTTCATTTGTCTGTGGTTGAAATCCACGATTAACATCAACTACTAAAATTGCAATATCAGCAGCAGACCCCCCTCTTGAACGAAGATTTGTAAAAACTTCGTGTCCAGGTGTATCAATTACTAAAAGTCCAGGAACTTTATGTTCTGCTTGTTCTAGTTTTTTGTATAGTGGGCCACACATTTCTTTAATTGTTTCAGTTGGAAGAAAACTTGCACCAATATGTTGAGTGATTCCACCTGCTTCTCTACCTTGAACACCAGTTCCGCGAATTCTATCTAAGAGAGATGTTTTTCCAGAGTCTACGTGGCCAAGAACTGCCACTATGGGCTGACGAATATGCAAATCAGATCACTCAAATGCTACCCTCGATTCATGATCAAAACTTTCTTGTGAATCTGATGCATGAATAATGTTTTCACTAAATCCTAATCCAAAGTCTCCTCTAATAGAGCCAGGGTCTGCTTCAAATGATTTTGTTGCACCAATCATTATTCTGGTAGTAGCAATTGCATTGTTTCCTTCAATAATTGCAGCAACAACAGGTCCTGATGTGATAAATGATGTCAACTCACCAAAGAATGGTTTGTCTTTGTGAACACCATAGAAATTTTCTGCTTGTGCTTGAGTAAATGTAAACATCTTTAATTTCAAAAGTTTGAATCCTTTTTTTTCAAATCTAGACACAACTTCACCAACTAGATTTCTAGATACAGCATCAGGCTTTACAATGAATAATGATTGTTCAGTCAATTCTACGACTTTCTAATTCCGCCTTTAACGTATTTTTTTGTCCACTTTAATTTTCTTGGATCACGTTTCAAGACTAGTCCATTCTTTTTACATTTTGCAGAACAATACCATTCAATTGTTCCATTGTTTTTAGCATACATGGTACCAGATCCTTTTGCAACTGGTCTGTTACAGAAAGTACACGGTTTAACTAAAAGACTCATCTAATCACCTAATGAATTTTCTTTGCTTCTCTCTCGGTTTCTCTTAGCATTAGGATTTCACCCATTCTAATAGAACCTTTGACGTTTCTTGTAAGGATTCTACCTCTATCCTTACCAGTAAGAACTTTAACTCTAACTTGAATTACTTCACCAGCAATGCCGGTTCTACCAACAATTTGAATAATTTCAGATTGAACTACTTCTTCAGCGTTTTGACTCATTCTTCAGTTTTACCGCCTTTAATTTTAGCGATAGCTGATACAACTTGGTCTATGATGTGTTGTGCATCACCTGCATCCAAAATTGCAGCAGCAGCAGAAGTAATATCAATACCTAATGATTTGCCTAATTCTGATTTGCTTGGTACAAATGCATATGCTGCACCTTGTTCCTCACATAAAATTGGAAGATGTGCTACTACCTCTGGTGGTTCAACATCTTCAGCGATTATAATTAATTTACTAGTACCACGTTCAATTGCCTTGGTTGCTTCGTTAGTTCCTTTCTTGACTTTACCGCTGGTAGAGGCTACTCTAACGGCTTCTAAGATTGGTGCAACGAGTTCTTCTGGCGTCTCAAATTTAACATAGTATGATTTTCCCATACTTCGTCACCCTAGGGGTTCATTCTCCATTCTATCCATCCATGAGTTTGGTATTAAAAGTGTTATCTGGAAATTATTGATCTTACTTTTTTAAGATATTCAGACATCAAAGTATCTAATTTCTCCTGACTTTCAGCTTCTGCATAGATTCTAACAATAGGTTCGGTTCCACTGGGTCTAACCATTACCCAATTTTTGAGATCAATTGTAATTTTGATGCCATCAGAAGTATCAGAATTTGGAAATTCCTTATTTAAAGAAGAAATTAGTTTTGGGACTTTTTCATATGAACATAATACTTTATCTTTTGTCGTAAAGGATAGAGGTAAACTGGCAATCTCTTCAGTAAGGGATTTTTCAGATGTTGATAACAAATCAAGCATCAATGCCAAAGTCATGCAACCATCTCTTACTTGATTATGTTTTCCATACATGTAACCTCCATTTTCTTCAAATCCAATTAGTGCATCAGTTGAAACCATTTTTCTAGAAACTTCAACACTTCCTACTTTGGTTCGAATAACTTTAGAATCAAACTGTTTAGATAAAACTTCAATATTGGAACTAGAATTCAAACAAGTTACAACTAGAGAGTTTGGATTTTTCTTTAGAATATGTCGTGTAAGTACTAGTGCAGACTTGTCTCCAGTTAAGATATTACCATTGTTATCACAGAAAATACTTCTATCGCCATCACCATCAAATGCAATTCCCACATCTGCGTTGTGTTCTCTTACAGTTTTTGAAAGTTCAGAAAGATTTTGTGGTGTTGGTTCTGATCCTCGTCCTGGAAATGTACCATCAATTTTTGGATTTACAAGAAATGTTTCACAACCAAGTAATTCACAAAAGTTAGGTGCAGATACTGCTTGTGCACCATTACCTAAATCTAAAACAACTTTGAAATGTTTTGATTCTATCAATTTAGAATCAATGTGTGAAATGATTCCTTTAAGATATGTTTCAATTGTTCTATTTTCAATTCCAGTTATTCCCCATAAATCAGGCTTCTTCAGCCAGCTTTTTTGCAAGTAAATATCTTCAATAATTAATTCATCTTCACGTGAAATCTCTACACCATCTTTTGCACATGGCTTGATTCCATTGTATTGTGGAGGATTGTGAGATGCTGTAATCATTAGTCCGCCAGAATATCCTAAACTCTTTACTGCATATTCTAGACAGGGTGTAGGTACTATTCCTGCAACATTGCAATCAATTCCAATCGAATTTAGAGCAGAACTAACTACTTTGCATATTACAGGACTAGATTCTCGTCCATCATATCCTATCAATACAGGTCCTTCTCCAAAATATGTTCCAATTGCAAGTGTCATATCATGAACAAATTCTAATGTGAAATCTTCAGAAAAGACTCCGCGAATTCCATTAGTTCCAAAAAATTTTGCCATGTTACTGTTCAATAATAGATAAATTTGTGTTTAATGGCAAATTCGTTGCGGGAGTCGCCCAGCCTGGTCAAAGGCGTAGGGCTTAGGACCCTATATCTTAGGATTTCGTGGGTTCGAATCCCACCTCCCGCACCTTTTTGATTTCTGTGAATGATTAATAATGAGAAAATCCTCAGCAAACAAAGTCATGAAAAAGACAGTAGTTGGAATTACAGTAGTAGGTAAAGATAGAGAAGGGATTGTAGCTACATTTACAAATTTTGCATTTTCTAAAGGTGGAAACATTGAGAAAGTAAATCAAAATGTAATCAAAGGTCTTTTTGGTATGTATCTAGAAGTATCTTTTTCAAAAGCAGATGATGTAAGAAAATTTGATTTAGATATTCAAAGTCTAGCTAAAAAGGAAAAAATGGATGTCAGTACTCATCATGAAACAAATTCACAAAAAAATATTGCAGTACTAGTAACTAAAGAACCACTTTGTCTTCAAACAATTATTGCAAATTCAAAATTACTCAAAGGAAAAATTTCTGTAATTATAGGTACTGAAAAAACCTTAGAACAATTAGCAAAAAAGGCAAAAATTCCATTTGTTGCAATAGAAGATAAAATTCAAAGCAAGGCTGAAGAAAAAATTATCCAAGTTTGTAAGCAATACAATATTGATCTAATCTCACTTGCAAGATATATGAGAATACTTAGTCCAAACTTTGTTTGGAGATATCCAAATAGAATAATTAACATTCATCCATCACTACTCCCTGCATTTGCAGGAGCTTCTGCATATGAACAAGCATTTGAGAGAGGTACAAAGATTGTTGGTGTTACATCTCACTACGTAACTGAAAACTTGGATCAAGGACCAATAATTTTCCAAGACTCTTTCAAAGTTAATCCAAGTGATACATTAGAAGATATGAAAATTAAAGGACAAAAATTAGAAGCAGATACTTTACTTAAAGCAATGAAGATGCATCTAGAAAATAAACTAGAAGTTCGTTGGAGAAAAGTTCATATCAAATTAAAGTAAATAAAATGACAAATATTAAAACTCAGTTTGATCCAATTCTTAGAAAATTAATTACAAACAAAAAACAAATAGCAGTAATTCCCGTAGGCTCAATTGAGCAACATGGACCACATTTGCCCATATCAACTGATTCAGATATTGTAACTGAAGTTGCAAAAAAAATCTCAGACAAATATGGATATCTTTTACTTCCTACACTAAACTATGGAGTTTCATATGAGCATGCACCTTTTTTCAATCTAAGTATTAGAGAATCAACTTTACGCACAGTGTTAATTGATATGTGTTCTTCGCTATTATCAAATAACATCAAAACAGTTTTTATAATTAATGGGCATCATGGAAATCTAAAACCTATAAAAAATCTAGATGTCAAACTCAAAAAAATCTCAAAAAACAAACTACAAGTATTTCCATTATCATACTGGCATTTTATGCAAAGAGAGTTTGACCATGCAGGTTTTGTAGAGACTTCACTAATGTTGGCAATTTCAAAAAATGTCAAAATGAATTTAGCGAAAAAAGGACTAGACACAAAAGGAATGACAAAGCAAGAAATTGCTAAACTAGGAAAACTAGCAAATCAATCATTTCCCAAAGCGACTAAAAATGGAATTTGGGGCGATCCTAGAAAAGCTACAAAAAAAGACGGACAAGTAATTTTAGCTGAAATTATTAAAAATCTTGGAAAAAAGTGTCAAACTTGCCTTACTGAGCACGTCTCATAGTTTCACCAATGGAAATTTAATATAACGCGTCGATATTCATGTCAATAAGTGATTAATGATGTCCGTTGATATGGCAGTAAAAGTATTGGATGAGAGTATCAATCAAGTTGTATTGATAAAACTCAAAGGAAACAAGACCATTAGAGGTAATCTTTTAGGTTTTGACCAACACATGAACCTGCTACTCGAATCTTCAGAGGAAATTCCTGCTGAAGGCGATTCTAAGAGCCTTGGAAGTATTGTGGTAAGAGGAGACAATGTAGTAATGATATCCCCTCCACCGTCACAAAATTAAGTGAATTACAATGACTAAAGGCACAACTTCTATGGGTGGTTTTACAAAGAAGAAAGTTCACATTAGATGTAGAAGATGTGGTAAGAACTCACTTCACAAACGTCATCACCAATGTGCAAGTTGTGGATTCCCAGAGGCTAAACGTAGAAAGTATTCTTGGATTAAATGGTACACATAGATGCAAGAGATTGTTCTTATTCTTAGTTCATTAGCAGGTGTTGCTACGGCAGCCGCCGTACATAGAATGCCAAGAAACAAAAATCAATTGCTTAGTCTTGGTGCCAGTTCACACATTAAAAGTCAAATTACTTCATTAAAAATTGAAAAGGATATTCTTACTAAAACTATTTCAAGATTATACCAAGCAGAAGCTGAATTTTCTAAAATTCAAAAAGACAAATTGCTACTAAAGTATCAACATCAATTAGGAATTGTATTAGCTAGATTAGAAAAACTTGAACAAGCAAGTAACCACCCAGACTTGGGTCCAGTTGGTGATGGCTTGATCACATTAATGGATCAAAAATTATCAAAACTAGATGATAGATTGTATGAACTGTCATCAAAAATGACAAGTGCCAAAGTTGAAACACCAACAGTACAAGTTCCTGAAATAAAACAAGAAACAAAACAAAAGATTTCTAACGTGTTTAACTTTGATAAACCAAAAGAAAGCAAGATGGAACCAATTGAGATTCCTCCAACAAAATCAAGACAATCATTTGAATTAACAACTCTAACAAATATTTCAAGAAAGGAATCAAAATTCCCATTATTTGAAGAAACAAAACAAGTTGTAAAACAAATGCCACAACCAAGAATAATTCAAGAAGAATTAATCAAACCAAGAGATGAGATTGTTCAAGAAATCATACAACAAAATCCAAAGGTTGAAGATAAAATTGAAATCATACAGTCAGTTACACCAAAACCAGACATCAGATTTGAGACTAAACCAGACCTAAACAAAGAAGTTGCAAAAATTACAGAACACAAAGCACTTCCAGAACCAATTAAAGAAAAATCAGTTACATCAGATAATGACTTTGATGACAATACAGATGATTTAGATAAAATTAAAGGCGACATTATGAGAGTGTTATCAAAACTAGATCAAGCAGAGGTAGAATAATTGACATATGATGATGCCATCAAGGCATTATCAAGTGATGCGTTAAAATTTGTAAAAGACAATTACACAGTAGGCTTAGGTAGTGGACGAGCAGCAACTACACTTGTAAAATCACTTTCAAAACTAATCAAACTAAAAGGGTATAACATCAGAGGAGTACCAACATCATTACAAATTAAATTAATTGCAGAAAAAGAAGGCATTCCACTAGTAGATGCTGATCAAGTAGAGCATATTGATGTGGTATTTGATGGGGCAGACCAGATTGATTCACAAAAATATGTAATCAAAGGTGGTGGCGGGGCATTACTACGAGAAAATATTTTGTTTAGTCTTGCAAAAAAAGTTGTAGTAATGGCAGACAAGACAAAATTTGTAAAAAATTTCACAAGAACAGTTCCAGTTGAAATTCATCCACTTGCAAGAAACACAGTCATTCAATCAATTAAAAAACTTGGAGGAGATGCACAAATTCGTTCACTAGATAGAGGATATCCATTTTTTACAGAAAATGGAAATATAATTTTAGATTGTGATTTCGGTACAATCAAAAATCCCAAAGTTCTAACTGGAAAAATTAAACAAACTCCAGGTGTTTTAGAATCAGGAATATTTTTGAGAAAGCCAGATATCATTTACAAAGCCAAAGAAAATGGCAAATTTGATATTCTTTAAAATTCTACTTTTTACCAAATTTTCCCACAAGAGGAACAAAGACATACTTTGATTGATTTTTAATTTCAACAATTTCTTTAGGGGTTTTTTGTAACAAGACTAATGATTGAGAAGAGCCCCCTACAGGTGCGATTATGAGCCCATTTTCACTTAGTTGATCAAGTAAGGGTAAAGGAATTTCAGTACATGCAGCAGTAATTATGATTCTATCATAAGGTGATGCTTGAGAATATCCAAGTGTGCCATCACCTAAAATTACATGAACGTTATCTATTTTTAATTTTTTTAGATTTTCTTGTGCAAATTTTGCTAGTTCTGGATGTCGTTCAATAGAATAGATAGTTCCAGAACCAACAAGATAAGAAAGAATTGCACTCTGCCAACCAGAACCTGTACCTATCTCAAGAATATTTTGACCATTTTTGATATCCAACCACTCAGTCATTCTAGTTACAACTCCAGGTTGAGAAATAGTTTGATTTTTCATTATTGGTAATGGTTCATTATCATATGCATACTCTAATTCAGATTCTGGAACGAATTCATGTCTTGGAATATTTTGTAAAGCAGATTCTACTTTTTCATCAGTTAGAAATTTTGAATTTTTTAGATAAATAATTAAATCATTTATTGCAGTACGATATTTTTTTTCAATTTTAATTTTTGTCAATTAAAACACCTGAAACATCCTTTTTTGATTTATACATCAATGTTCTGTTTCAGGATTATCATGTCTTATTGAATTCATAAAGTCCTGATGCTCCAGCATTAATTCAATCATTTGTTCTCGTAAATCAACATCATCCATTACTGCATTAAGTATAGGTTCTATCATTTGGTTTGACATCATTGCCATATGAGATGAGTCTTCCAACATCATTGTATGCATGTCTTTAGTCATATCAGAATTTATCCATACATGATGAATCATATCCATTATTTTTTCAGAATTAGGCATTGCCATAGAATGTGAACTTCCTACAGGTGAACCCATTGAATTATGCTCATAATTAGGACACCATCCACATACATGCATCCCTTGCCCCATTCCAGAGCCCATCATTGGTTGATGAATTGAATCCATCCATATAGAATGTGATTTAAGATAAGTTTCCATATGTGAATGATTTCTCATCATATCAATCATTTTTTCTCGTAATTCAGGATCACTAGTCATTGGAGCTAACATATTTTTGAGTAATTCAGGATTTTTTTTCATTTGAGAAACCCAATCACTCAGGGTATTCTGCATAATTGTA
>CALFHG010000313.1 GCA_937875805.1 uncultured Nitrosopumilaceae archaeon | reverse complement strand
TAATGCAAAAATTGTTCTTGTAATTGGATTTGTAATTGTTCTAGTATTGTTTATGGCACTTTTCTTGATTCGATAACTTAATCTTCTTTAAGTAATTTTTGAATCATTGCATCTACATGACCTGATTGTCCAAATGAAACATCTCTGAGAATTCCTTTTCTGTCTATTATTATCATTGAAGGTGTACCTTGTAGAGCAAATTTCTCAAATGTTTCAGCCGAATACTCTTTAGATTTCATATACCCTTTGACTCTCTCAATTATTTGATTCTTGTATTCGTCAGGTTGTGAGTCAAAATCTGGAATTTGTGGATAAATAAACTCCATAATTTTTTCCTGGCTAATTTCACCTGATGTTTTTGTGAGATTATCCATTGCTAATGGAAATGGAATTTTAAATGAAAGTTTGTTTCCTTCTTCTAATAGGCCCTGTGATGAAAGTGCATCTTTAGTCTCTCCAATTACTTCTCCTGTTTCAGCAAGCATTTTTAAATTACCTAATGTGTTTTTATCAAAATCCTCAAAAGCAGTAGCTAGACCTAAAACTCGAACGCCTTCATCTTTGTATTTATTGTAAATTTTTATTGCTTCAGGAATTGCATTCATGAAACATCCTGGACAGTTTACTTGAAAGACTTCTAACAATACTATGTGATCTTTTTCTTGATCAAAATTTGTTGGAGCCCCTTGTACCCATTCTGATACTCCAAAATTTGGTGCTTTTTCACCTATTTTTACACTCATAGTATATTATCGGATTTTTTCCATTAAATAGATATCTCACCTGTTTCTTGATTTTTTCTCAAGTAACCTAATATATGACATAATTTTTTTTAAAACAAAATGTCTGTGGTTACTGAAGATAGATTAGCACTTTTTGCAGAAATGGAATTAAAATATGAACAAAAAGATACTGAATATTTTATTTCTCTTTTAGAACATCCAGATTATGTAGTACGAACAAGAGTTGCATGTATTTTAGTTGATTTTGGTGGAGAAGATAAAGTTGCCCATATTGCTAAAGTTTTAAAAAATGATGAAAATGAATTGGTACGACATGAAGCAGCATTTGCATTAGGTCAAATGAGTTATTCTAGTGCAATTCCACCATTAACTGATGCAACACTAAATGATTCTAGCATGTTTGTACGTCACGAAGCTGCTATAGCTTTGGGTGTTGTTGGTTCTACAGCAGCAAAAGAAGCTCTTCAAAAGGCATTAAATGATCCAGACAAGCCAGTCGTTGAATCTGCAATTGTTGCATTATCTAATATTGAATTTATGGAAAAGTTAAGTAAGAACGAAAAGTTTGCAAAGTTAACAGGTGGATGAGATGAATTTTTCTTATGGAATTATAGGTGTAGTTGGAGTTCTTGCAGCAATTACTATAGGATTCATAGCTATGGATCCTGGAGACATTATAGAACCAAGAGTTGTTGTTGATGAAAATCCAATTGCTTGTACCATGCAATGGGATCCTATGTGTGGGGTTGATGGTGTTACTTATGGAAATATGTGTATGTTGAATGCAGATGATGTAAAATTAGATTATCAAGGAGAATGTGTTGCTGAACTACCAATTAATCCAAATGCAGATTTGAATGAACCAGCATTTTGTGCTGAAATTTACACCCCTGTTTGTGGAACTGATGGAAAAACTTACAGTAACCAATGTTTCTTAGACCTTACTGAAGAAGTTGAATTAGATTATCAAGGTGAATGTTCTCCAGATCCTATTGTTGAATTAGAACCAATTATGGAAATGCCAGTACCTGGTGTTACTGATGTTGAAGAAATGATTGTTGAATCAACTCCTGAAACAGAATCACTACCAATGACTGCTATTGTTTCAATACCTCCAGGATCTGCAGTTCCAGGATGTGAAAATACTAACGAATGTTATTTGCCTTTTGAAATTACTGTAGCAACTGGTGCAACTGTTTCTTGGATTAATGATGATTCAGCTCCTCATACTGTAACTAGTGGATCTGTATCTGCAGGATTAACTGGCGTCTTTGATTCTGGTATATTCATGTCAGGATCTGTTTATGACTTCACATTTGATGATGCAGGAACTTATGATTATTTCTGTATGGTTCATCCTTGGATGACTGGTAAAGTTTTAGTAAATTAGAAATTTTTATTTTATGGGGATATTAACTCCCAATCGTTTTCACCACATTTGCATTGTTTTCCGTATGCGTTAATGTAATCCATATATTCTAAATCTGTGCAAGGGCCTTGATCCGGAATATCTATTTTGAATTTACATTTTCTACATGTTGCAATAAAATTATTCAATACTTTTGAAAGTGAAATATTGGTAAAAAACTAACTGATTTTTTTATTAATTAAAAGTTAGAGTACTGTAACTTTGCTTCCCTGCTCTGATGATTCAAATTTAAAAATTTGTTCAACTGTAGAGTCTTCAAAAATTTCTGCATCGTGGCTAATAATTAGAAATTGCATTCTTGATTCTGAATTAGATATGTCTGATAATTGTGATAATACTTCAACTAGGGATTTTTTTCTTTCTGCATCAAGGTGAGTTGTGGGTTCATCTAGGATCATCAAATTAAGATTTGATGCTCCAAGAAGACTTGCCATGCCTAATCGTAATGCCAATGCTACACTGACCTTTTCTCCACCACTAAGTGATTCTAATTCTAAAATTTCACTTTTTGAATAACACGCAATTGAAATATCTCTTGTTTTTTCTGATAGTGAAATCCTTTGAATTTTTGTATTAAGTAATGAAAGATATTCGGATGCTTTTGCAGAGATTGTATTTAATGCCCAAGATCTTAGACTAGTGGCAACTGGTCCGTCTCTACTGAAAACATTTGTTTGAATTTCATTTAGATTTGTGACATATTCTTTTACAGTTATTAATTCAACAATTGCTTTTTCAATCACATTGATTTGTTCTTCAGCTTTGGATATTTTCTCTGAAATTGCACCCATTTGTTGATCAATTTGTGATAAACTCATTTGTTTATCATTTATCATTATTTTTAGATTGTTAAATTCACGCTCATCAAATCCTTGTGTTTCATCTTCTAATTTTGAAATATTTTCAAAAATCATTTTTGCATGAGTATCTATTGTTGATATTTCAACTAAACTTCCATTTGTAGTTAGAGGGATTTTTTGTTTTTTTATTTCTATATCTTCTTGAATTTTTATTAATTCTTCTTTACTGTTAATTGAATAAGCTCGAAGGGTGGCTTCTGCATCTCTGGCGTTTTGTAATTTTACTAAAAATTCTTTCTTTTTTTGATTATACATGACTCTCTCTTTTTCTTTTGAAATGATTTGACTCTGTATCTCTGAAATTTCTTGATGAAGATGTTCTTCTTGGAATAGTGGATTTAGTTTTTCTACATTTGAATCACATACAGGACATTTGTTGTCTTTTAACTGGAGTTTTGATGCGAGCAATAGTTTTTCTTTTAATGATGTTATTTGGTTGGCCATTTCTTGAATTTTCTTAATTGAGTCCTCAATTGCTTCATCAACTTTTAGACTCTTTGATTCCAAATCTAATTTTAGAGAAACATGCTCAAAACATCCTTCACAATCGTGAATTTTACGCTCATTTTCACTGATTTGATGTTGAATTTCATGAATTGCTTCTTTTGCATATGCTAACAACTCTTTTTTCCTTAATTCTAATTGGTTAATTTTATCAATTTTTGGTGTATCTGTCTCCACTTTTTTTCTAAGATCATCTACATCATTTTTCAATTTTTTTTGTTTTATTTCCAAAGTATTTTTTTCTGGTTTTGATTCAATTGTCTCTTTTTGATATCTTTCTAAATCCCGGGATAAAATTTCTATATGTGTATCATCATATCCAATTGTATCTCGAATTTTTTCTCGAAACTCTTTGTTTACTGCCTTCATTGATTCAGATGCTACATCAAGTTTGTCAATTCCTATAATTGCATTTAATAATTCTTTGAATTCTTTTGGTTTTGCATTAATGATTGTATTTAGTTCTCCTTGTTGAACAATTGATGCAATTTTTAATTTTTCAAAATCTAATCCAATAACTTTTTCAACTTCTCGTGTCATTGATTCTCCAAATTGTTTTCTTTCACCAGCTGCTATTTCAACACGTTCATTATCTACAATTTCTGCAAATGTTGCTGTAAGTGTTCCTTTACTATCTATTTTTCTTACTGCTTCAAACTGTTTTCCATTAATTGAAAAACCAATTTTTGCAAACCCTTGATTTGCACCACGTCTAATCAATCCTTTATTTGATTTTCTTGTATGTTGACCAAATAATGCAAATGTTATCCCATCTATTATGCTTGATTTTCCTGCACCGTTATCTCCTACAAAAACTGTTACTCCCTTCTCAAATTCTAATTCTGTATTTGAATGAGATAAAAAATCTCCTAATTCAATAGATGTGATCATAATTTTTTTATCCTTTTAAATTTCTCAAAATCCTCAAAAACTATTTGAGATGCTTCTTTGATTTCTCCTGATGCTAAAATTGGTAATAGTTCTTTGATTGCAAATTTAGCTGTTTCTTCAGAACCTAGAGCATCAATGGCCAATCTATACATTTCATCATCAATAACATTTGGTCTGTCTAGATACACAGAAGAATCTGAAACCTGTTTTGTACTTATTCTCCAAAAACATCGTAACACCAATGAATTCAATCTTGCAATTTGTGCCTGAATGTGGTCTGTTTCTATATTTTCTCCTTGGATTTTTACCTCGACAATTGGTTTTTTCCCTTCTGAAATAATTTTTTTTGCAATTTCATCTATAGTTTTTGATAAATCTTGGTATTCTGTTTTAAATGAAATTTGAGGTCTTGCATCTAACTCAATCCAATTTGGATTTGCATCTTTTCCAGAAATGTCTACTTCAAAGAATCCTTTTTTTGTTTCTTTAATTCCTTCACTAGTTGTTAATTCTATAGACCCTGGATAAGCTACGGGTCCATTTAGATGACTGAATTGTCTTATGTCTTTATCGTGAAGATGCCCCATTGCATAGTATGTGAAATTTTTTGGCAAATCTGTTGATTGTAACTCTCCTGCAAATTTATTAAATTCTGTAATGCCTTGATGTAAAATCAAAATTCTGTGACCTGAATGATCTTTGACGCTGTTATCTATGGCTGCAAATTTTTCTTCATATTGTGAAATTTCTGTTTTTCTTATTTTATCAAATCCAGCTAAGAGTACTCCTTTGTATTCTATGGGTTTCCCTTGACCAATATATTTTGAAAAATCTAAATTATGATATACATATGGAATTGGGGTTGTTCTAATTCTACTGATATCATGCTCTCCTAAAATAAAAAATGAATCAATATTATTTTGTTTTAATCTTTTTAATCCATTTGCCATTTGAATAATTGCAGTTCCATTTGGATTTGGCACATGAAAAATATCTCCTGCAAAAATTACAAAATTCACATGATCTTTAATTGAAATATCTATTGCCTGATTAAATACATCATACACATCTTGTGCACGTTCCTCTGAACCATACTGTACTAATCCCAAATGCGTATCTGAAATGTGTGAAAATAACATTAGTCTAATAACAAATCTTTCTGTACCAACCCTTGAGTTGATTCTATTACAACTTCCTTCATTTTATTTGCTTTTGCCCATGCATTAATTGCGCTTTGATCTGCACCCATAATCTTCTCTTTTACTTCTTCAACGTGAACTAGTGATGGAAGATTCGTCCATTGTCCAACAAGAACTGCATCCCCGACATTTAGTGATGTTAATTGAGCGATTAATTCACGACTAGTTGACTCTGTTGCTGAGGCTATTTGTCGCTGGTCATCTTCTTGAATGATTTTCATTATTGCAAATGAACCCATCTGGCTTAGAACATTAAGATCAACACTACGTGGTCGTTGAGATACTATTCCTAGACCTAACCCAAACTTTCTACCTTCTCTGGCAATTTTGGCAGCCCAATACTTTGCACTTGTATCATGATCTTTTGGAATGAAAACATGTGCTTCTTCAATGATTACAAAAATTGGTGAATTAAATCTAAAATTTCTCTCTCTCTTTGTTCTTCCATGTTGTGCAATGCTGGCATCTTTTCTATCTTTGAGTAGCTGTTGTAAATAAAATGCTAAAGCTACGTTTGCTTGTTTTTCTGATAATTCTGAAATGTTGAGAATATTTGCACGACCTTCTTTGATAAAACTAATTGGATCTCCCATATCTGGATCTAAGATATCCTCAAATCTTTTTTGAGATTCTCCAATTATATCTTGAACTCTATACGCTGATGATCTAATCTCTTTAATTTTTTTATCTTCTGAATTTACTATAAAATCTACTTCACTTTCTAATTTATTCCAAAACTCTTTAGATTTTTTAACATTTTCTGTAAATGCCATTCTCAACACTCGTTGTTGAACAGTAGCACTTTCTCTTATCTCTAATACATCTGAGAGTTGATCTGCATCTAATAATCTGGGATTTATTTTTGCATCAATTACATTGATGCGTGGTATGGTTAGACCTGTGTAATCATTATGGTAATCGAAAATTATTACAGTTCCATTTAATTTTGAAATTTGTTTTGTAATTAATGATACTAGATTACTTTTACCCATCCCAGTCATTGCAAGAATTCCTAAATGTCTTGAAACAATTTTATCCAAATTTACTTTGGCGTCAATTGATTTATTTCGCAAAAGATTTCCAATCCTTACCCATCCTTCTTTTTTAGGACTAAAGATTTCTTCTAGATCTTGTTTACTTGGTAAAGTGATTTTTGTACCTGGAATTGGGGGAATTGCAGGTATGATTGATTGCCCTTTCCTAAGATTTTCTAAAAATCCTAAAATCCCAATATGTGCAGTGAATGTTTTGTCTCTTTTGTTTAACTCTGCTATTTCGGTACTTTCTGAAGCTTCATCAAAATTTCTTACATCTGTAAATGCTGCACTTGATACTGAAGATTTTTCTACTAACCCTAGAATTTCCCCTTCATCTGAACTGATTTTAATATATTCTCCTACTGGCAAAGCTCTTGAAGTAATTGCTGTGATCATTGTTGGCTTTGATTCACCAATTACAAAACCTAAACTCAACCTAATACCTCCCGTGAACCTATTTCGTTACTTAATCCTAACAAACTTACCATCTTTGCAAGTTCTTTATCAGATATTTTACAGTTATTGTGTGCAAGCTTTAGGGCATATGGATATCCACCTACACTGGTCTTATACAATTTATTCATAATTGATTTAACTTCCATTTCATCATGTTGATTCCCCAAAAATTCTAATTTAATTATTGGAGTAGAGTCACTTAATCTTACAAATGTTGAGGAAATTATTTTATCTGCACCATATTTCTTTTCTACAAAAATTTTACTAAATCCTGGTTTATTTGTCACATGATTGTAATAGAAAATATCTCCTGCAAGCGAACCTAAATTCTCAAATTGTTTTTTTGTGTTTGATGTTTTTGCAATAAAAATTACGTTTTCTTTCTTTTTCATTATTCTGACAATTGATGCCCCCAAATTTGCTTGTCTAGTCATTAATTGAGAATGCAGAGAACCATCCATCAATACCATATCTACACTGTCAACTGTTTTCTCACATGCCTCAATTTCCATTTTGCTTGCAATACTTGAAATATCATCAGCAGAACCTAATCCTGATTGATGTAAATCAACTAGAATTTCTCCGTCTGATTTTATTGAAACAGCTGTAGTTGCCCATAATTCAATGCCTTGAAATTTTGTATTATTGAAACTAGAATCAATTCCTGCTGTAATGACTTCTTCTTTTGTAGGCGTAAAATCTACCCAATTGTTTCGTGCTTTTTGTAAAATTTGTTCAAATTTTGGCCCCTTTAGGATTGAGAGCATCTTGTCTCTGTTGAGTATTGCATCCTTGTATACTGTATTGAGCACAATAATACTTTGCAGGTTTGAATAAAATCTTTAGGTTATACTAAACCTTGACAAACCTGATCCATCAAATCCTTTATCCTATTCTGCCTTTGAGAATAATTTTTTCGTTTGTGTTTGAAGGTGTTGATTTGTCAATGTATCTGATTTCATATTCATCTCCAATGTGGATTGTTTTTCCATCTATTTGACGTGGAATTTTAATTTGAACTTCAAAAATATTTGAATTGGGTCCAGTTTCTACAAGATATCCAGAATTTGCATCAAATCTTGGATTTGCAAGTGTGACTCTTATCCCACCGTCTCCCCTGTATTCTAATTCACTTAGTGAAATTTTATCTTCATTCTTTGAATCTCTATTTGCATCTGGTTCGTAAATTCTAACTGTAAACTCCCATCCTATTCTTGTACCTCCACCTGATGTTTGTATTTTGGCAAATGTTTTAGTCAATGGTACTGATTTTACCAATATTCTTTTTTCACCTGAATAATCAGAGTCATCCAAATATTTTATCAAGACAATGTCTTCTTGACTTAATGGTCTTCCATTGATTGTATCGGGTAATTCTAGTTTAATGTAAAATCTACCTGTATCTGGTCCTGTCTCAATCATATTTTTAGGACCTTCAATTGAAATACCGTTAATTGTAAACTCAAACAATCCTTGAGTAGAAACAACCTCTACACCACTATGTGCAATATTCAAATCATGATCTGTAATGTAGAAATTTACAATTGACATGGATGATGCTGGAACTGTCTGCATCTCTGTTTCTGATGCTGGTATTGATTTGATTTCTTTTTCAAAGTCTGAGAATTTTATTGGAATAAACAACATTCCTATTTTTTCCATTCTATCTGCTGTATCTGGTCTTACGCATGCTGCATTTCCATTTGTTCTAATCACCAACTCTAATCCTTCTCTACAAAGAACATCCTCTACTGAGATGCCTTTACTCATCTGTTTTTTAGGCGAATCAATCTCTGCATTTGCTGGAAAAACAACTGCTAATGTTAGAATGGAAAATAATGCTGTAAACACCAAAGTCTGGTAAAGTTTCATGATTGTTTCTAGTTTTATTATTAAAAAAGTCTTGAGGATGAATCATCTCTAATAAAATTAAATTAATTAAGTCAATCATTTCTAGAATACTCACTTGAAACGAATCGGTTTATTGGGGTGTGGTGCAATGGGTACTCAGATTGCACTTGCAATTGATTCTGGACAAATTTCTGCAACCCTTACACATGTCTTTGATGAATCAAAAGAAAAATCAAAACTATTAGTTGAAAAACTAACAAACAAACCTGAAATTGTTGAGAATTCACATTTACTATCTTCAAATCCTATTGACCTTATTGTTGAAGCTGCATCTCAAGATGCTGTAAAAGATGTTGGCTTGAGTGTTTTACAAAACAAACGTGACTTGATGATCATGAGTGTAGGTGCATTACTTGATGAATCAATACATGATATTTTATTTGATGCATGTGAGCATTTTAAAAAAACTATCTATCTTCCTTCAGGTGCAATTGCAGGATTAGATGGAATCAAATCAATTAAACATGAATTGGAATCCGTATCTATCACAACTACTAAACATCCGCGTTCCCTTAAGGGGGCAAAGTTTTTTGAAACCTCAAAAATTGATCTTGATGCAATTAATTCATCTACTGTACTCTTTGAAGGTACTGCAAAACAAGCAGTTACATTATTTCCTGCAAACATCAATGTTGCAGCTTTACTATCTTTATCTGGTATTGGCAGTGAGAAAACCAATGTCAAGATTGTCGCAGACCCTAATACTGACAAAAATACTCATCATATCGAAGCTGCCGGAAAATTTGGAAAGATGACTTTTACAATTGAAAATATTCCTGATGAAAATAATCCAAAAACCAGTAGGTTGGCAATTTTATCTGCAATTGAAACTTTGAGAAAATATTGTTCAGATAGTATTCAAATTGGTACCTAATTTTTTCAAGTTTGGTGTGATTTTATTAGATGTTTTATTGAAGCGATAAACTCTTTTTCTGAAACTGTCTCATCCAAATACCACTTTGCCGTTTGTTTAAACCATCTGGGTATCTCTTCTTGTTTACCAAAATTTGAATTACTTAACTCTTCAACTGCATTTAAAAATTCTTCATTTTTTATTTCATACCCTATCCAGAGTTTTACTTTCTTTTCAAACCACTTTGGTATGGATTTTTCATTCAAGTGTTTATTTTTAAGATAATTTGAATTTTCATCCAGTTTTTTTTCAATCATAAAAATTAACACGATGTCTTTTTGAGGGTGATTGCTTTCCCATGCAATGCTGTCATAAAGAATAGGACAAATTTTGGCATGAACAAAAAGTTTGTGATGATCCTTGAAATTTTCTGAACCTGTCAGTTGATATTCGTCATAGAAAAATTGACACACTTGCAAAACATCTTTTGATGTCTCTACCTCTATTCCAAAATTTGGTTCATGAGCAAATGTGTTGGGAATTGCTGTGATTGAAAAAAGTAGAGTACCTATTACAAAAATTACTGTTTTCACATCTTTTATTTCATTTTTTTAGTTATTAGCACGATGCTCATTTCTTTGATTTGTAGGTGCCATTTTGGAATTTTTTGATTATTTTGACATCTATGATTTAAAGTGATTTAACACACAATTGATCTTTTTTTCATTTTTTACTTTTATTTCTATGACTAGTTTTGCAAGAATAGGAAATTTTTGTCTATTTTTTCAAGTTTAAGGAATATTCTAAGCTGGATCAATTTCTTTAAATGGATATGTGCGGCAATTTCAATGGCTTATGCTTGTTCAACAATCCTCCACACTGAAAGAAGAGATTCTGAGATTAAAGAAAGAAAAAGATGTAGTAATTTTAGCACATAATTATCAAATTCCAGATGTTCAGGATATATCTGATTTTACAGGCGATTCATTGGGCTTGTCTAGAAAAGCTGCAACAGTTCCACAAAAAACTATTTTATTTTGCGGTGTAAACTTTATGGCAGAAACTGCTGCCATAATTTGTCCTGAAAAAAGGGTCTTAATTCCTGATTTAGAAGCTGGATGTTCATTATCTGATTCAATTACTGTTGATGAATTAAGAAATTGGAAAAAACAACATCCTGATGCAATTGCAGTTGGATATGTTAACACTACTGCTGAAATTAAAGCAGAACTTGATTACTGTTGCACCTCATCTAATGCTGTAAATGTTGTAAAATCAATTCCTGAAGATAAGGATATTTTATTTTTGCCTGACATGTTCCTAGGATCTTATGTTGCAAAAATGACTGGAAGAAAAAATATACACATCTGGGCAGGTGAATGTCATGTTCATGCAGGTATCACCCCTGAAGATGTAACTGAAAAATTAAACTCTATGGATGATACTGAATTTGTTATTCATCCTGAATGTAGCTGTACTACTCCATTCATGTATGATGCTGCAAATGGAAGTTTTGATGATCATAAAGTCTCAATTCTTTCTACTGAAGGAATGCTAAACCATGTTAAAGAGTCAACTGCAAAGAATTTTGTTGTTGCAACTGAAACTGGAATTTTATATAAGATGAAAAAAGATAATCCTGGTAAAACATTCATTCCAGCCTCTGAGAAAGCTGAATGTCAATATATGAAAATGATTACACTTGAAAAAGTGTATGATGCATTGGTAAATGAAAAAAATGTTGTAACTGTTCCAAAAAAGATTGCTGATAAGGCACGTTTAGCTATAGATAGAATGCTTGCAATTAGCTAAACCTCCTTTGTTATGACTGGGTTATTTTCAAGAGCGCCAAAAGATCCTCAAAAGAAAAAAAATGCTCAGAAATTAAAAGAGATAAAAAAACTTGTTAAAGAAAAAAAATATGCTGAGGCTTTAAAAATAGGTACAATATATCTGAAAAAAGATCCTCACAATCATGATGTTTTGTTTACTGTAGGTGGGATTTACTATTTACAAAATAAACACAAAACTGCAATTTCATATTTTGAAAAAGCACTTGAAATTGGATCTTATGATGTTGATGTTTTACTCTTAAAGGCATATTCTCACCAAAAATTAGGGGAAAATAAAAGAGTCATCCAATGTTGTGAAACAATAAAAGAAATAGATCCTAAAAATAAATCCGTAATTAATTTGCTTAAGGAATTAAATCTCTAAACTCATGTCAATTCCTTTGACAGAATTTGTAATACTTCCTACTGAAATAATATCTACTCCAGTTTGACCATACTTTGAAATATTTTTCGAGGTGATCCCCCCTGATGCCTCAAGCATTACTTTATTTCTTAATTTCATGTTTTTCAAAGTTTGAATAGTTTTTTTGATTTGTGCTGGTGTAAAGTTATCTAGCATAATTATGGTGGCGCCCTCTTTTGCTGCCAACACTGCATCTGCTGTATTTTCAACTTCAACTTCAAATTTTTTGTATTTTTTCTTTGTTTTTTTAATCAAAGATGATAATGAATCTCCAACTGCAATGTGATTATCTTTAATCATGACCATCTCATCTAGTGTTAGTCTGTGTTTTTTACCTCCTCCAATTTCTACTGCCTCTTTATCAAAATATCTTAGACCTGGAGCAGTTTTTCTTGTTGCATACAATTTTGTTTTCTTTGGAATTTTTTTCACTAGTGCATTTGTTTGAGTGGCAATTCCACTCATT
>CALFHG010000312.1 GCA_937875805.1 uncultured Nitrosopumilaceae archaeon | reverse complement strand
TGTACTGTTTCCCCATTCTATGATTCACTTATGGCAAAACTTGTTACTTGGGGACAAACATTTGAAGAGTCTAGAACTAGAATGCTTACTGCATTAAATGACTTTTACATTGAAGGTGTTGAAACCTCAATACCGCTATACAAAACAATTCTAAATTCTGATGAATACAAAAATGGAGATCTCTCTACGGACTTTTTAAAACGTTATGATATGATTGATAGATTAACTGTAGATCTTAAAAAAGAAAAAGAAGAGAAAAGCGAAGCTGCTTTAGCTGCTGCAATAATTCACTCTGAATATTTTAAGAGCCGTGTACAAAATAATGCTACTAACAACGCAAATTGGAAATATAAATTGGATTGATGAAAAATGAATTATAAAATACAAGACATTGAAAAATCATTTGAAGGAAAGATAGTGGAAAATCTTGGAAATAATGATTATGTAATTAAAATTAATGATAACGAACATAAATTAAAAATTATTACTATGAATTCTAAAGGAATAGAATTTATTTTAGATCAAAAATATCATAAAGCAAAATATCTTGAACAATCTACAAATGAAATGAATATTGTAATTGATAATGTTCCAATTATTATTAATCGTAATACTCATTTTGATGAGGTTGTATACAAAATCACTGGTGGTACCGGTGGTGTTGATGCACAATTAGCTTTGAAAAGTCAAATCCCTGGCAAGGTTGTATCAATATCTGTTTCAGAAGGAGATTCTGTGAAGAAAGGAGATGTTGTTTGTACTTTAGAATCAATGAAAATGCAAGTTGCTATAAAATCTCACAAAGATGGAGTTGTAAAAACAATAAAAGTTAAAGAAACTGGAACTGTTGCCAAAGGCGACGTTGTTGCAGAAATAGAATAGATTTTTTATTTTAAGAAATTTTTAATTTCTTCATAGTTTGGCTCTTTTAATGGATCTTCTGAAACCCACTTGTAACCAATTTTTCCATCTTCATTAATAATGAAAATAGAACGTTTTGCCGCATTGTAATCTTTAATGTGAAGTAAATCTGGCATCAAAACATCATAATCTCTAATTGTTTTACTGGTATAGTCTCCCAATAATGGAAAGTTAAAGTTGTTTTTTTCTGCAAATGCCTTGTTTGCAAATGGACCATCATTACTAATTGCAACTACTTTAGCACCAAGATCTGAAATTTCTTTCCAAGCGTCTCTAAATGAACAAAGTTCTACTTCACAGACAGGAGAACTTGCTGCAACTATGAATGATAATACTATTTTTCCACCTCTAAATTCATCCAAATTACGTATTTTTAATTCAGTATCGACAAGTTCGAATCCAGGAGCAGTGTCTCCTACATTTAATGACATGATCGATCTTTGATATTATACTATTAAGTCCTTTTCAAATTTTTTTAAAAGATTGATCCCAAAAATAACACATACCTTTTTATACAAAAATTGGAGTGAAAAGCTAAATTGGTCGGGGAATTAGCGGGCAATTACAGTACCGTTGTATTGATGTTTGGCTTTGCCGTAGTAGCAATGGCTCCAGCTTTAGTTATTTCTAGAATGATTTCTCCTCGGAAAAAAAGTAATCCAGTTAAATTTTTGCCAATGGAATGTGGACAAGTTCCAACTGGTGAGGGTAGAACTCATTTTATGATGCAGTATTATCCATACATTCTGATGTTTGTAGTGTTTGATGTGATGGCAATTTTCTTGTATGCATGGGGCAGTTCACTTTTAGAAATTCCAAAGATAGCAACGCTGCCGATGATGGGATTTTTAGCAATCATGTTTGGAGCAATGGCTTTTGCATTGTATCAATCCGGGAGAAGAAGAATATGGTAGTTTTTTATACAAATTGTATTTACGAAGGTAGGGGATAAAATTGCTTAAAGATTTAGTAACACCAGAAAATGCAAATGTGTTTGTTGGAAAGTTAGGGGATATTTTAGAAAAAGCAATTGGTAAACCATTAGGCTATGCCATTAATTGGGGTAGAATTTGGTCTCTCTGGCCTGTTCATATTGAAACAGCTTGTTGCAGTGTAGAATTTGGTGCAGCATCTAGTCCTAGATATGATGTTGAAAGATTTGGTATCATTGAAGCATTTGGTTCACTTAGACAATGTGATTTGGTAGTTGTTCAAGGAACTATTACAAGAAAGATGGCACCACGTCTCAGATTAGTTTATGATCAAATGCCAGAACCAAAATATGTAATTGCTATGGGAGCTTGTGCAATTACTGGAGGATTGTATTTTGATTCATACAATGTACTTCCAGGAATTGATGGAATTATTCCTGTTGATGTCTATGTTCCAGGCTGCCCCCCTAGACCTGAAACACTAATTCAAGGGTGTATGTTATTGCAAGAAAAAATCAAGAGAATGAAGGCTAGGAAGTTTGTATAATGAGTACTGAAACTGAAACTCCTATTGCAGATGATACTCCTGAAGTAGAATCACCACCAAAGCCTGTAGCAAAAAAACTTGAAGCAGCACCTGTGGTGGTACCTGCATTTGAAAAAAGTATTTCTGATAAAATTGTTGAAAAATTTGGTGATAAAGTTGAAGTTGGATTTATCAAAGAAGATAGAGTTAGAATTAATGTTGGTAGAGAAAATGTTCATGATGTTGCTGAATTCATTCGTGATGGACTAAATTATGATCATGTTGAATCTGTTTCAGGTGTAGATTACCCACAAGATAATGAAATTGAAGTTGTTTATCATATAGGATCCTATGATGATTCTTCATTAGCAAGACAAATTCTAGTTTTAGCTACAAGAGCACAAAGAGAAACGAATCCAATTCCTGGAAATGATGCTACTAGACTCCCCACTCTTAGAGATGTATTTTACAGTGTAGAATTTCATGAAAGAGAAGTTTTTGAGATGTTCGGTGTTTTCTTTGAAGGTCATCCAGATAATAGACGATTACTTTTGCCAGAAGATTGGGCAGACTTACCTCCGCTTCGAAAGGACTTTGCAATAAAGGGAAGATAGAGATGACTTTTAAATTACCACCAGGGTTAGCACTCCAAAAAGTAGATGAGAGAATAATGACTCTCAATGTTGGACCACAACATCCTGGTTCTGGACACATGAGACTTATCGTACAAATTGATGGTGATTACATTGTTGCATGTGATCCTGATCCTGGATATGTTCATCGTGGAGAAGAAAAGATGGCTGAATATAGAAATTATATTCTAAACATTCCTCACTTAGAAAGACCAGTAATTCATGATTCATGTAATGTATTGTATCCTTATGTTTTGGGAGCTGAAGAAATTCTTGGAATTGAAGTTCCTGAACGTGCAAAATATGTTAGAGTTATTGCATCTGAACTAAACAGATGTATCTACATCATGTATTGGCTTGCAATTTATGGAATATTTTTAGGTCACTCTACAATGTTTATGTGGCCAGCAGGAGACCGTGAACTCTTAATTGATCTTATGGAAAAAATGACTGGTGCAAGAGTTACACATGCACATTTTATTCCGGGTGGAGTTAGAAATGATTTACCACCAAACTTTGAAGATGTTTGTTTACGTCAAGTTAACTATTTTGAAAAACGTATCAAAGAATATGCTGCAATCTTTTATGATAACCCGATTTTAATTGCCAGAACTAGAGATACTGGTGTTCTATCTAGACAAGATGCAATTCGATATGGTACAACTGGTTCTGTACTCCGTGCAAGTGGTGTTGATTATGATCTTAGAGTAAAGGAACCATATGATGTCTATGAAGAATTAGATGTTCACACTAATGTAATGAAGGAAGGAGACTCTTATGCAAGATCCAAAATTCCATGGCTTGACATGTTGGAAAGTTGTAATATTATTAGACAAGCATTACAAAAAATGCCAAAATCAGGATCTGTTAGAACCAAACTAAAACCAAATCCAAAAGGTAAGGGACTTGATTCTGTATACAAGCGTGTAGAGTCAGGCAGAGGTTCCTTAGGTTGCTATATCGTATCTGATGGAAAAGTAGAGCCATACAGAGTAAAGTTGAGTGTTCCTTCATTTAGAAATCTGATTGCATTACCAAATCTTCTCAGAGGTGAAAAACTAGGTAACATGCCATCTGTTTATTGGAGTCTAAACTATTGGCCAGTGGAGGCAGACCGATAAATGTCAGTCATTGCACCAAACTTCAAACTAAGTGAATTTATCAAATCATTACTTGATAATATTTTCTGGATAATACTGCTACTAGTTTTAATTGGTCTTCCAGCAGTTTTCATAATTCTATTTGTTGTTGAAATGCCAGTAATCAATGGAGAATTACTTACACCATTCCTTGCATTAACTTGGTTAGCGGATCCTTCACGAATTCTTCCTGTTGTCAAAGCATTCATGGGAACTGATCTCTTTAGAGTAATGGTATTTCCTGGATTTGGATTTGCAGCATTACTAGCAGCTGGCACAATCTTTGTTGAAAGAAAGATGCTTGCAAAATTACAATTAAGAGTTGGTCCTTTTTACTGTGGAAAGTTTGAAGGTATTTTACAATTAATGGGTGACGGACTAAAATTAATCTCAAAAGAAATTATTATTCCAGCAAAAGCTGATAAACCAATTTTCTGGGCAGCACCAGTACTCTTTGTTGCAGCAGCAGCAGCATTTGTTGCATTCATTCCTGTAGCTCCTGGTTGGGTAGTTGCAGATGTAGACTTGGGATTACTAGGAGTATTTGCAGTAATTGGATTCTTCCCAATCATTACAATTCTTTCTGCATGGTCTGCAAATAGTAAATTCCCATTCATTGGTGGTATCAGGGCTTTATTCCAAATGGTTTCATTTGAAATTCCATTAATTCTATCTTTGCCGGGTGTTGTTATGTTAACTGGTTCTCTAAATCTATCTGAAATTGCTGCAAGTCAATCTGTATTCCCATGGATTGTATTTTTACCAGTAGGTGCAATTGTATTTTTCATTACAATGCTTGCAGAATTAGAAAGAATTCCATTTGACTTACCAGAGGCAGAAAGTGAAATTGTCGCTGGATGGTTAACAGAATTATCTGGAATGATGTATGGTCTTGTCCAATTAGGAACTTATCTAAAACTTTACGCATTTGCAGGATTGTTTGTAGTACTTTTCCTTGGCGGTTGGAATGGTCCAATGATTGTACCTCCATTCCCAGTAGAACTTCTTGAAAACGGAATTGAAATGGGTCCTATCACTGTAGGACCATTACCTGGATTACCATTATTTACACAAGAAATGCTTAATGGTACACTCATGTTTGTTATGAAAACTGCTGGTGTCATATTCTTCATATTGTTACCAAGAGGTGTATTCCCAAGAATTAGAGTTGACATGTTGTTGAATCTTGGATGGAGCAAATTAATTGGACTAGCTTTCGTTAACATCTTTATTGCACTTGGCTTGCTTTACGCTGGAGTGCTAGGACCAGGAGGATTACAATAATGGGAACTGCAACTGGTATTATTCGTGCATTAAATTCGGGAATTAAACATATTGCAATGAAGAGATTCACTCTTCGTTATCCTGAAGAGAAACTAAAGTTTGTAGGTGATGGATACCAATTTGATCCGTCAACAGGTGTTGGTATTGCTGGACTAAAAGGGCGTCATATGCTATTCCATGATCACTGTACTGGTTGCCAATTATGTTCAATCGCATGTGAAGGTGTTGCAGAAGCTATTGCAATGGTAAAAGTTCCAGAAGAACAAAAACAAAATAAAAAATCAATCATGCCACAAATTGATTATGGAAAATGTGTTTTCTGTGGTCTTTGTGTTGATGCATGTCCATTTTATGCACTATACATGACTAATGATTATGAACTATCCTCATTTTCAAAAGAAGGTCTAATCTATACTCCTGCTCAACTACAGGTAAAACCATACGTTGCACAAGACAGTGAAATACAAATTTCTGATAGAGGTGCAACACATGGCTGATGCTGTTTTTCTTGCGTTAACTGTAATTACAATTGGTTCTGCAATTGCAGCACTTGAAATGAGATCACTGATTTATGGTTCTATTGCTTTAATGGGAACTTTGGGTGGTATTGCAGGATTCTTTTTCTTGCTTGATGCACCATTTGTTGCATTATTCCAAATAGCAGTTTATGTTGGTTCTATTGCTGTTTTGATTTTGTTTACTGTAATGTTAGTAAAAAGAGAATTAATCTTTAAAAAAATTGAAGACAAACGTAGAAAGTTTGCAGGTATTGGATTGATGCTAATAATTATGGTTTCATTAGGTGCAGTATTCTTAGATTCTGGAATCAAAACAATAACTACTGATGAACCTGCTCCTAATTTTAGAGATATCGGAATTGACTTTGTAACATATTATTGGCCAGCATTAATTTTGATGGGATTAATTCTTGCAGGATCTGTTACAGGTTCACTAGTTTTAGCTAGACGAGAGGATGTGGAGAATGACCAGCGAGCTAATTGATTTTACACTAGTATCTGTTGCCTTACTCGGCATAGGAATCTATGGTCTTGCAGTAAAACGCAATTTCATTAGAATGCTTTTTGCAGTTGAAATTATTATCAATGCAGCAAACTTGAACATTGTTGCATTTGGTAGATTCTTACCACATAGTGGTGGTCAAACCATGGCATTATTTTCTATTGCAATTGCTGCAGCAGAAGTGGCAGTCGGATTGTCATTAATCATTGTAGCTTATCGTATGTATCAAAATGTCGATATTGCAGACTTTAGGAGCTTGAAGGGATAATGGAATATGCATTATTACAAGCAGTATTCTTGCCATTACTTTTATCACCAGTAGCTTACATTATTGGAAGAAAAGTTGGACCTACACCTGCAATGTGGTTTACATTTGCAATTCTATTGTATACAACAATTCTCGTAATTAATGCAGCATTATCTGGTACTGTAGAGGAACATTATCCATGGACAGAGCAGTTTGGTGAATTTGGTTTCTTACTTGATGGATTGGCATCACCATTTGCAATAATGATTTATGTTTTATCTACTATCTTGGCGATTTACTCAAAACCATACATGGTTCATAAATTCCATGAACAATTTGAGGAAGAACATAAAATCAACACCTCTGCAAGTGGTCAAACTTCTATCGTTGAATCTTCATCTCTTGCAAATTATGTAAATGCTAAATCTGGACTTTACTTTGCACTTTATCTTGTGTTTGCAATGGGTATGCTTGGAACAGTTCTTTCAACTAATTTGATTGAATTTTATGTATTCTTTGAAGTTATGTTAATTCCAGGTTTCTTTTTAGTTGCACTTTGGGGTGATGGCCCAAGAAGAAAGATTGGTTTAATGTTCTTATTTTGGACTCATGCTGGTGCAGTAGTTTTACTATTAGGATTTTTGATGATTGGTTTGACCATTGGAAGTTTTGACTTTGCAGACATCAATGAATCTGAAATACCTTCTGACATTGTCATGCTTTCGGCAGTTGCGATTTCAATTGGACTTGGTGTAAAACTAGCAGTCTTTATGTTCCACATTTGGCTTCCATATGTTCACGGTTCTGCACCAACACCAATCAGTGCATTATTGTCCCCTGCCATGATCGGAATTGGTGCTTATGGTATTTTTAGATTAATTGTTGAATTCTTACCTGCAGCGTATGCAGATCTTGCAATATGGTTCCACATTTGGGGTCTTGTTACAATGATTTACGGTGGTGCAATGGCGCTGATGCAAGATGACTTGAAACGTATGCTTGCATATTCTAGTATTAGTCAGATGGGTTACATCCTATTTGGTATTGGTTCAATTTCTGTACTTGGTCTTGCAGGTGCTGAGATGATGTATGTAACACACGCCATTGGTAAAGGCATTCTCTTCATGATGGCTGGAATTATTATTGTTAAAGTTGGAACTAGAAGTATTTCTAAACTTGGAGGATTAGCAGGAAAGATGCCAATCACTGCAGTATGTGCAGTTATTGGTGCATTAACAATAATGGGTGTTCCACCAACAAGTGGTTTCATGGGAGAATGGATTCTCTTTTTCGGTGCATTAGAGACTGCAATTGAAGAAGGCTCAACACTTAGAGCAGTAACATTTGGTCTAGGTCTAATCGCAACAGCACTTACAATGTCTTACATGCTATGGATGCTAAAACGTGTATTCTTTGGAAAAACTCCTGAGCATCTTGAACATGTGAAGGAAGGAAGCTGGCACATGACTGTACCAATGATGGTATTGGCAGGATTCTCAATTGTAGTTGGTATTTATCCAGATATTTTCTTGAAGACAATAATTCCATACATGAACGGAGTGTTGGGAGTTTAGATCATGGCAACAGAAGCTTTCGGATTACCATTTGAAATTGGAGCAGCAAGCGCTTGGCTAGTTTGGATTCTGCCATTTGTAGCTGCATTAATTATTCCTGGTGTTGGAAAATTATCAAAACATGCAACTGGATATGTTGCAGTGGCATTTGCTTTGATGAGTGCATTATCTGCAGCATCACTTCTTCCAATGGCTTTGGAGGCTCATGAAATACATGATCAGATAATGTGGATAGATGCACTTGGTCTTAAAGCTGGAGTCTTAGCAGATCCTCTTTCAATAATAATGGCCAATGTAGTTGGTTGGATTTCATTCCTCATTATGATTTACAGTACTGGATACATGAAAGGCGATAAAGACATTACAAGATTCTGGTTCTGGATGTTGTTCTTTATTGGTTCAATGCAATTAATCGTACTATCTGATAACTTGTTACAAGTATTCTTTGGATGGGAAGGTGTAGGACTTGCGTCTTACGCATTGATTAGCTTTTGGTATCGTGATAAAAAGAAAGATCATGTTGGTGTTGAAGGTAGAACTGTTCTTGGTATGTTAGATTACTATTCACCAACACATGCTGGAATGAAGGCATTCATCATGACCAAAGTTGGAGATGTGATGATGATTGCAGGTATGTTGTTGATCTTTTTGTTTGCAGGTACTTTTGGATTTAAAGAATTAATGCATGATACTGATTGGGCAACTAGCATGGCTGCTCAGGGATTATTAGTTCCTGCATTTGTTTTATTATTTGGTGGTGCAATGGGAAAATCTGCACAATTCCCACTAAACGAATGGTTGTTAGAAGCAATGACTGGTCCTACTGCAGTTTCTGCATTAATTCACGCAGCAACTATGGTTAAAGCAGGTGTGTTCTTAGTTGCAAGAATTGGTCCCCTCGTATTTGCATTAGGTGCAGCAGGAATTATGGCAGACCAATTCTTTGAGATAATTGCTTGGACTGGTGCAATTACTGCATTATTACTTGCAACACAAGGTATGGTGAATAATGAAATTAAGAAAGTTCTTGCATATTCTACTGGTTCTCAAATTGGTTATATGATGATGGCATTAGGTGTTGCAGGGTTGTCTCATCAATACGTTGATGGTTATACTGCAGGATTTTATCATTTAATTTCTCACGCAATGTTCAAGGCTTCATTATTCATGGCAGCAGGTTCTTTGTTACATATTGTTGGCTCTAGATTTATGAGCGATATGGGTGGTTTGAGAAAACAAATGAAAAAAACTTATGTGTTCATGTGGGCTGCAGGTCTTGGTTTAATGGGTGCACCATTTATCACTACGGGCTTTTGGAGTAAGGATGCAATCTTTGCTGCAGTCTATACATCTGGAAATGAATGGGCAATGCCATTATACCTTATCGCTGTTCTAACTGCTGTTATCACTGCATTTTATACAACAAGAATGATTGGATTGGTCTTCTTTGGAAAGAAGAGTAAACACATCGAAAAGATGGAAGAAGAAGGGCATCATATTCATGAAGCACCAATGTCCATGTGGATTCCATATGGAATTCTTGCAGTACTTACTATTGGAATTGGTCTTATTGGATTATCTGCAGAAGAAGGACTACATCACTTGTTTGTAGATTATCTTGAAGAATCATTTGGTATTCACACTGCACATGTTACAAATGAAGCATCAATCTTACCTGAATTCTTACAAGGTCTTAATCCTGTTGCTTTAGGTTCTTCACTGGTAGCATTTGCTACTGGAATTGGATTAGGTTACATATTCTATATTGGTAGATGGGTTGATCCTGTGAAATTTGTAAATTCAAATATTGTCTTTTATGCTATTCACAAATTTTTCTTAAACAGATGGTATCTTAACGCAATGGTATACTGGTGCTTTGTTGTAGCCCCTCTATGGCTTGCAAGAGGAGTATTCCGATACTTTGAAAAGACAGCTATTGATTACGGTATGAATGCTGGAGTCCAAAAAGCAGTTGGATGGAGTGCCAAAGTCATTCAAGGAACTCAAACCGGTGTTTCACAATCATATCTATTCGTATTTGGAGCAGGATTACTATTCGTAGTTCTGATATTGTTGATATAGGAGAATGATGAAATGTTAGAAATTACTTCAACTCCATTGATATTAATTGCAATTTTGGGTACTGTCGGAATTCTTCTTCCAATAATCAGCATTGCAAGAAAAGAACAAGGCTCAAACTCATTTTATGCAATCATTGCATTTGCAGCATTAATTGTATCTATGGGCTATGTTGGATACCAATTTTATGCAGAAAATATTGCACCCGGTGCCCTGTTCTCTGAAGACGTAATTGTAGATGATGCATTTGGAGGATTCTTTGCAATTGCAATGCTTATTGTTGCTATTTTCACAACTGTTGGATCTTTTAATTATATGCGAAAGCATAACTCGCCAGCAGTTTACTATTCCCTAATTTTACTTGCAACTATTGGTATGGTGCTAGTTGCATATTCTACTGATTTGATTATGTTATTTGTTGCATGGGAGCTGATGAGTATTCCAACGTACATCTTGGTTGGATATATGAAAAAGAATCCAAGTTCTAATGAAGCTGCTCTAAAATATTTCCTCTTTGGTGCATTGTCTTCTGCAATCATAGTTTACGGAATTTCAATTTCTTATGGATTAACAGGTTCTACAAATATTGGAGAAGTCATTCAAGGTTATTCAACACTTGATCCTTCCATGTTGCCACTTGCATTACTTTCTGTTGGAATGTTTATTGCAGGATTTGGATTCAAAATGGGACTTGTACCTTTCCATCAATGGCTTCCAGATACCTATGAGGGTGCTCCACCTACAATTACAGCACTATTAGCTGCTGCAACTAAAAAAGCAGGATTTGCTGCAACAATTAGAATTGTAGTTCTTGGAATGATTGTTTTGAATCTTGATTGGACTTTGGCTTTAGGAATTATAGCAGTAATGACAATGACTATTGGAAATGTTGCTGCAATTATGCAAAAGAACATTTCTAGAATGTTAGCATATTCTAGTATAGCACATGCAGGATACATTTTGATTGGACTTGCAGTTGCACCACACAGCTCCCTTGGTTTACAGGGCTCTTTGTATCAAATTATGAATCACGCAGTAATGAAAGGTGCTGCATTTATTGCAGTTACAGGCATTGTTACAACACTTGCAGTCACTCACATTGACAAATTACAAGGACTTGGAAGACGAATGCCAATTACTGCACTAGGATTAGTTATTGCATTATTTGCTTTGGCAGGAATTCCTCCACTTTCAGGATTCTGGAGTAAATTGATGTTATTTGGAAGTGCTTTAGATGCTGGTTCAGTAATATGGTGGGCACCTTGGCTTGCAATTGCTGGTGTCCTTAACAGTGCATTATCCCTTGCTTACTATGGTTGGATTACAAGAAAGATGTACTTTGAAGGAGAAACTGAAAAGAGAGTTGCAGAACCAAAATCCATTATAGCTGTTATGATTTTCTCAACAATCTTCTTGGTAGGATTTGGTGTATATCCAGAACCATTAATTAAATTTGTAGAATTTGCAACTCCGATAATTAGTTTAGGTCTTATGCCTTAAACGAAGTAAATTTAATTAAATTATCTAGATTTATTTTTGCATCATTATTTGGAATCTTTCTTAATGCAGATCTTGCTTTTTCTGAAAACTCTTTTAACATTTCTTCCATTTTATTAAATACATCTCGAGGATCAGAACTTTTCTTAACTAACAAATTAAATAATTTATCTTCATTTTTCCAATCTAACAAATCATCTCTAATTTGATATGCAATTCCAATATTTTTTCCATATTCAGTTAAACCCTCGATTTGCTCTTCAGTTCCATTTGCAATAATTGCCCCTATTCTAGCTGCAACTTGAAATGCAACTGCCGTCTTGTATTCAATAACTTTAAGATAATCATCAAATGTTACATCCTTGCTATTTTCTAATATGCCTTCAATCATTTCCCCCTCGCTCATTTGCATGGCAGTGGTAGCCAAATCTTTTGTAATTCTAGCATTGTCTAATCTGGAAGAAATTGCAAGAATTAATCCTAAAACAAAATCGCCAGTTAACACGCTGGTGTTATAGCCATATTTTACATGAAAAGGATCCTTTTGCCTTCTCATTGTTTCATTATCAATAATATCATCATGGATGATTGATTCCATATGAAGAAATTCTACAGCACATGAAGCTGAAAGGACATTTTCATCAATTTTACCTACACTCTCAGCTGCCAAATTCAAAATTATGGGTCTAATTCGTTTTCCCCCCTCTAAGGAATATTTTAAAGGTTCAATGAATTCCGATCCTGAATAAATGGAGAGTTCATCGTCTAATGCTTGATTAAT
>CALFHG010000311.1 GCA_937875805.1 uncultured Nitrosopumilaceae archaeon | reverse complement strand
TTTTACGACTTCTTTACCTGTTGCCCTCTCGACAATTTTTGCACATGCTAGAGCAATTGCTGAAGAAATGGCACTTGAACTTTTTAATCCGTAGCCTGTGGGAATTTCTGAATCTAATGTAATTAAAATTTTGTTTTGCTCTAAATCTTTTTTTGAAACAATTTTTTCTACAGTTTTGTTAATTAGGCGAGAACTCAGACTCTTGTTTTCAGACTGGATTGAAATCCCTTTTCCTGGGCTTGTCTCTACTGTCGCCTCTACTTTTAATGCAATTCCTAATGTGGCTCCTTTTTGGTTTGCAATTGCATTTACCAATGAGACTGCACCGTGGACTGTAGCCTTTGCTTTTGCCATCAAAATCCTCCTAACAGTGCTTTTTTCATGGCATTATAAGGTGCTTCTATGCCGTGCCAAATCTCAAAAGCTCTAACAGCTTGACCTAGAAGCATTTCATAACCGTAAATTATGGTCGCCTTTTCTGCTTTTGCTTTTTTGATAAAATCTGTATTCATTGGAGCATATACAATATCATATACGATTGTTTTTTCATTAATTTCATCCAATGAAATAACACTGGATTCATTTTTGAGCCCCACTGATGTGGCATTAACAATAATATCATAATTTCTTGCTGTATCTTTAACATCTTCAATTTTTACAGCATTTGCCTCTAGTCCAATTGTTTTTGCAAATTCTGAAAGACTGGTTCCTTTTTCTAATGTTCTATTTGCAATGGTTACACTCTTTGCTTTTTCTTTAGCAAATCCTGCAACTATTGCTCTTGCAGCTCCCCCTGCTCCAATTAAAAGAACTTTGGTTCCTTTGATGTTTAATTCTTTTTTCTTAAATGGTTCTAAAAATCCATCCATGTCTGTGTTGTATCCTTTTAGAATTCCATCTTTGTTTGATACTGTGTTAACAGCTCCTATCAAACTACATGACTCATCCATCGTATCTAGATATTTCATCATCTCTATTTTGTGTGGAATTGTAATGTTGAAACCATCTATTTTGATTTTTTTTAATCCTTGTATTCCTCCTTCTAATTCTCCTTTAGGAATTCTATATCCAATGTATGATGAATCTAAATCTAATTCTCTAAATGCTGCGCTGTGAATATTTGGTGATAATGAATGATCAATAGGATCTCCAATTACTGCAAATGATTTGCCCATCTTATTTTATTGAGTATTATGATTGATTTAAACTCTCAACTATTTTGCTGCTATTTTTTTAAATTTATGATTTTTTTTACTTCATCCACACTAAACTGTCCTGGGGCAATTGCTTTTCCTAATGATACGTATGTGTATGGACTACCTAGATACAGGCACAAAATCCTTGAAATTCTCCCATAATCTCCCATTGCAAATGAAATTAGATTGTTTTTTCCTTTCTTATTGTACAGTTCTAGCATTCTAGTTGAATCGTCTGTTGACTTTGCAGTGCTTACTATTTTTACATTTGATGAAAATTTACTCATTTGAGATATCTTTTTTTCCAATTCTGCTGAACTTGGAGTCTTTTTAAAATCGTGCCATGAAACAAGTACTTTTGTTTTTGTTGATTTCAAATACTTTGTTAATGATGAATTTTTCTTTAATGTGTTAAATTCTATATCTAGCATAAATGGATTATACTCTGCAATTAATTTTATAATTGCAATTCTTTCCTTTTCATTTCCTACAAACTTTCCACCTTCATTTTTTGGTCTTAACGTGCATACTACTCTACTGAGATCTTTCCTTATCATTTCTAATGTTTCTGGAATTTGTTCAATTTTTAGAAAATCTAATCTTATTTCAACAAAATCTGATTTTGAAAGAGCAATTTTTAATATTTTTTTAGTTTTTGCTGGGGTTTGCTCTGCAATGGAAACACATGTTTTGTATTTCATTTTTCTAAAATATATTCATCAGAAACTTCCATTCCAAAATGTCTGCCCATTGCAGGTTTTGAATGAACCATAACTGTGTCCCCTTTCTTTAAGTGAGTAACTGAAACTAGTTGCCCATTTGATTTTACAAAGCGAATTGTTTCTGCATCTTGTGCAATAATTCCGCCTGTCTCTCCTCCTACAGTAGCTTTTATCATTAACATTGGTCTACGTTCAATCTTTGATCTTCCTACAGTCACCCTTCTTGCTTTTCCTTTTGAATTAAGAATTAACACTTCAGAACCTGTTTCTACTTCTGAGAGATAATTTGTTGTTCCATCTGGAGATAATGTATAACAATGAACTGCACCTGCGTTTACTCTAAATGGTCTTGGTGATGTAAATGATGATCCTACTGATTCATTATGAACTAAAAACAAAAAGTTTGATCTGCTACCAATTAACATTCCTTCTCCCTTGTGAAGCATAGATGCAGTATCTACACAAACTCGTTCACCATCCCCCACTTCTTTAATTTCTGTAATTTTTGCTGGCTTCATATCAAAACTCTTTGTTCCCAAGTATACCATTACTTCACGAACTTCATTAATTGAAGTTGCAGTAAAGATTACTCCATCTACACCAACTTCTAAAATTGA
>CALFHG010000310.1 GCA_937875805.1 uncultured Nitrosopumilaceae archaeon | reverse complement strand
TTGTGTTTTATGATATTTAATTAAAAACAAATAAACAAACTAGTGCCAATCAGGTAGAAATAAAATCAATTATTTGAATAAGTTAATTTTTTACAGTATTTGTAAGATTGACAAAATATTTGTGAAGTGAAATATCACTAGTTAATTCAGGATGAAATGCAACACCAATCACATTATTCTTTTTTACAGCAATGATTTTTTCATTGAATGTAGATAAAACTTCTACATCAGAACCAATTTCAGAAATTGATGGAGCTCTTATGAATACACCGTTAAACTTAGGAATACCAATAGAATTTAGAGAAATATCAGACTCAAAAGATTCCCGTTGACGTCCAAAAGAATTTCGTTCTAATTTAATATCTAAAATATTTAAAAGAGGTTGATCAATTTTTCCTACAACTTTATCATTGGCATTGTTAGACAACAATACCATTCCGGCACATATTCCCAATACAGGCATACCCTGTTCAATTTTTTCTTTTAAGATCTTTAGTGAACCGTTAAACTTAGAGAGTTGTCCAATAGTAGTACTTTCACCGCCTGGAATTACGAGACCATCTACTTTAGAAATTTCATCAGGAGTTCTAACAGCAGTAACAATTCCATCAATGCCTAATGCATCAATTGCAGCCTCTATAGATAAAATATTTTCAAGTACATCACCTTGTATGGATAAAACACCAAAAGTAAGACTCATGCTGAACCGCCTCGATCTTGCATACGTAGATCTAATGTTTTGACATCTAACCCGTGGATAGATTGTCTTTCATCAATCATTTTTTGTGCTTCCATAACTTTATCAGATTCATTCCAAAAAGTAGTTGCTAAAACAATTGCATTTGCTCTTTGTTGCGCATCATCAGCACTAAAAATTCCAGAACCAACAAAAATACCATCACATCCAAGTGACATCAAATATGCTGCATCTGCAGGAGTTGCAATTCCACCTGCTGCAAAATTTACAACAGGTAATCTTCCAAGTTTTGCTGTTTGTTCTACAATATCATATGAAACTCTAAATTCTCGAGATATGCGTACTAAATCTTGATTGTCACCAGAATCATAAATTGATTTTATTGTTCTTAATTCATCATTAACTTTTTTAATATGAGTAATAGCTTCTGCAACATTTCCGGTTCCAGGTTCACCCTTTGTTCTTATCATTGATGCACCTTCCTCAATTCGTCTCAAAGCTTCAGCCAAAGACCGTGCACCATTAACAACAGGTGTTGTAAGATCCCATTTCCAAATATGACGTAACTCATCTGCAGGAGTTAAAACTTCAGATTCATCAATCATATCAACATCAGTTTCTTGTAAGACTAATGCTTCACTGACATGTCCAATTCTACATTTAGCCATTACAGGAATGGTAACAGAATTCATAATTTCTTCAATAATTTTTATGCTTGCAGTACGTGCAACTCCACCAGCTTTTCTAACTTCAGATGGAAGTTTATCTAAAACCATAACAGAAACTGCGCCTGCTTCTTGTGCAATTAGTGCTTGCTCAACATTGGTAACATCCATCACAACACCATTTTTTTGCATATGAGCAAACCCACGCTTCAATCTGCTTGAACCACGTATTGTATCAATAGAATCTAATTTTTCAGAAATAATTCCTTTAGCATTAATGCGTTCACCAGATAGTGGTAACATACTCTAATTTTTCCTCAAGGCTATTTGTACCTATTCACTAATTTCAGACATTATTTTATCCAATTCAGATTCCACCATGGTAATTATTGGTGGAATAAAATCAGATGTTGCATTAGATTCTGGCCAATGAATTTGATTAACGCGTCCATTAAGAGTAATTTTAACTGAAGATTTTTGATAATCAGTTACATTTTCT
>CALFHG010000309.1 GCA_937875805.1 uncultured Nitrosopumilaceae archaeon | reverse complement strand
GAAGACGGTATTCCTATGAGGGCAAAAATTACTTCAAACTCTCGAAAAAAATTCAACACATGGGACGACTTTGAGAAAGCAGTTAACTCAAAACAAGAATTAGATAATGAAGATAAAGGAAATAAAGAATTTGATTCCCATGTAGGACGATTATCTGAAAATGCCTGAATAAAATACTTAGCCTAGTTAATCTAAACTAATTGACATTTAATTATAAACGCAATAATGCCGTAGTTATTTTGCTAGTTGATTTACGTCAGGTGATCAAGATTAAATTCGATAAAGCCTGACATATCTCTCAATAAACTTTATCAAGGTTATGTGGAAATAAAATTTATGAAATTTACTCCGCAGGAACTAATGTGTCCTGACCATGACAAAGCAATGCAATATTCTGGAATAAGACCAATATTTGTTGAAATTGAAACAGTTGACCGACATGGAAAAAAACAATTAAAATACATGACACAGGATTGCTTTTTCTGGAAATGTCCCAACTGCAATATGCAACAATACAAAGAGAAAAAAAAGACAGATGATTTATCACTAGCAATGCCACTATGCTATGTATGCAATTCAGTTAGAACATACAGTAAAATCTGCAACGAGTGCAGGGATAATCATATTGAATAGTTGTCAGGGAATATGTAAGAAATACCAATTTTCATCAAAAGGTAATTCCACAATGAAAAGATATGATCTGGGTGCAAGTAGGTGCAATTATGGTTGTGAAATATTCATCATGTGGGAAGGTCTATTCTGCCCATGCTGTCATAAGAGGTTGAGGAAACATTCCAAAAATAAGAACCGAAACCGAAATAAAAAGTAAAATTATAGAGAAGAAAAAATTAAAATAATGCCATAATCAACGAATAACGTTGCAGAATTTACTTAATGAGCAAGTTATTTCATTTGCAAAACAGCTTGAACTGGATAATGTTATCCCTCTAAACCAAATAGCAAAAATCACTAAACAAGAGTTCAAAGACCAATGCTGTGCAGATACAATATCTAATATCTTAAAGGATAACCCAAATTACTTTAATCAAAATATGATCCGAAAATCATCACGAAAACAATCAGCTAAAAACAAAGTTATTGCAATAATCAAACTTCTCAAAGATGATGATCCAAGAATCGGACTATTGTTATCTGATGTTGCAGAACCTATGCACTTGGTGAAATAATGAAACTATCCAAATCCAAAGTCAAGGGAATCATTGAAGCCAAGAAAATGAAATTGGACATAAAAATGAACAACAAACAAATCAACATGGAAATAAAGAAAATGAACGACAAACAAATTCAAAAATTCATAGACAAAAACTTTGATAAAAAAACGTATGGAAAAATAGATTACCAAAAACTAAATAATGAAAAAAAACTCCCATTCAAAAAAATGATTTACCTCGAAAAAAAGAATGGCGTTGGTTTTGCAGAAAAAGGAATTAACTTTCCAAATACTCCTGAAGACCTTTATGAATACCATAACACATTCCTGCCTAGCATGAATTACCCTGATGAATGGGTTCTAACAAAAACCAAAAAAGGATTTAATGCAGTATTGAGGAACGAATAACCATGAAACAATCCAAATCCAAAGTCAAGGGAATCATTGAAGCCAAGAAAAAAAAGAATGGCTTAACTCCTATCTTTGTAATTAGAAAGGGCAATGCAGAAATCATTGCACTATCAAACAAAAAAAATCAATCTCAAGAAATGTTTGATATGTACAGTAGAACAAAAAAGACAAACATTGTGGATATTAGAAAAGAAATTTCTGCTAAATTTGGAACGCCAATTCCTAAACCATTCCCAAAAGGATCTAGAAAATGAAATACAAATCCAATGCCCACAGGATAGCGGTCATGACAGCAATAAACAACATCAAAGACAAACATAAAGACAACAATGGAAAAATTGCAATACATGATTTAGGCAAGGGAGAATACGGTTATCACAATCCTAAAGACATTACACTCAAAAAAATAGGCGGTAATAAATTGGCACTAACTGCAAACAATGGTAATTACAATACATACAAAATTATTCCTGATGGTCATATTCCTGTATTGTTAAAAGATCATCACAAGCTCCATAATAACAAGTCTTAAAAACCCTTTAACCCTTTAAGGTTTCATGGGCATTGGGTCATTCAAGTTTTCTGAACCACTAGACGATAAACTAACTGATACGACAAGAATAAGATACAAGGACACAAAGTTCCCAATTACCAACAAACGTGTCCTAGCTACAATCAGCATTGATGAGTTTTGTGACAGGGCTAATCATACTTACAATAAGAAAAACCAAAACTTAATCGAGGAATATAACCTATATCTAAAATCCAGATACGCTTCATTATTGAAAAGAAACTGGATCTCTAAATCTCAAAGGAAGGTCAACTTTTGAAGAAATTCACAAAAATAGTTGTAATACTATTGTTTGCAATAATGTTGTTAATTCCAATATCAGCATTTGCTCAAGTAAGGAACATAGACATGACAGGGTGTGAAAAAATAACATATTCATCTGTATTATACAGAACTGTAAATCTAAACATTAGACACGAATCGGCATTTGCAGTTGATCCTGAATATGTATTCCCACCTCAAGGACAACCAATCCACTCCCTTACTCCATACCCTGAAACAAATTCAGATGGAGTTGACATAATCAATGCAGGATTTGTAATCAACGGAACTGGAACATACATGATAAAGTATGCGTTGGAACACAGCACAATAAAACGAGATAGAATTATGGAAGTCTTTGTTCAATCAGCAGGACTACCAATGGTCAACGAACAGATGAGATATGATAATCCTTACACTTGCAAAGTCTTTGAATTTCAAATTACTGAAAGACCTGTAATCCCAACCGAACAAGAGATAGTAGAAATTGGCTATGGAATAATAACTCCGATTATTTCTCAAGTAGAACAATCTATAAAAATAAACACAGATCAAACTCAAAGAACTTCAGATAGATTATCTCTAATTGGAATAGGAATTGTAATTGCGTTTATCGTAATGGGAATTATGTGGCATAACTCCAGAAAAGAAAAACGTGAAATTGTAGATGAATACCAACTAATGAAAGGACAACTAGCTAATTTCAATAGCCAACAAGTCATAGAATCAAGGGAACAACAAAGGACAACAAACGAACAATTACAAAAGCAGAAAGAAATGCTAGATGATTTCCACACATTATTTAATCTGAAAATAGAGGGAAAAATCAATGATCTTGGTCATGTAATACATGGATTCTGGAAATCACTAAACGACTATGATCTTAATGTTCCTCATTATGCACCAAAACCATTAATCACTCATACTGACCCATCTAGCCCACATTACATTCCTAGCGAAGTGCAACTGGATTTGAAAGATAAGAAAATAGAGTTTGCAGATTTCAATCTTGACTATTTGACTCACAAGGTAGCCAAAGTAAAACCATCATTAAAGGCAAAACTATTCAAAAAGAAAGTTGAAAAATTACCTGAAAATGAAGATACAACCATTGCAGAACTTCAAAAACAATACACAGAACTTGCAAATGAATATGATGAAAACTGGAAGAAATTACAAGTAACCACAAGTGACCTTGAAATATCCAACTACAATGCTAGAATGAAAAAACAATCTACTGCATTAAGTGAACTAAACAAAAAAATTCAGGAGATGATTAGTGATGGCTATTGAGGACGAAATTGGCAATTTAGTAAATTCATTAATGCCAATAACTAACACCGAACTATCCAATGCAGAAGGGTGGATTTACTTGTTCACGTTTATCGGATTATTATCCGTAGGAGTTTTTCTAGGAGTAAGATATATCCTAACATTACAAGAAAGACCAAGTGGAATCTATGCAGGGGAGTATCAATTCCAGATTGCAAATCTAAATGATTCAGGTGCAAACACAATTACAGCTCACATATCAAAGGCAAGGGAACAACTTACGCCTAAAATGGCAACTGACTTGGGTAGAATAATTAATTCAGAAAGACAAATGGATATTCAAGCTTTAGATGAATTCAAAAGATTGATTTCCAAATGTGTAATCTTTAACGCAAACGTTTCTGATTTTAAAAAAGATAAAATAATCAAAGGAAACAAAAAAGCAATAATAATATCAAACGTGGATTTATCCAAAGAAGAATATTATCGTGAGGAAGCAGAAGGGTCATTCACATTGACAACTGCATCATTTCACAAATATACAAGAAACGTACAATGTATTTCTGGACAGGTAATTGAATTGGGAACTCCTAGAGGGGAAATTGTAGATGTTTATCTTGTCAACGTAATCTCAAATAATCTAAAAGAATCACATGGATTGGTATCTACAAACCATCATTTTACACTATCCGTACAAGTTTTCCCTGAAGGATTAAATGTTGAGATTTTGGGAAGATTGGTAATGTTTTTGCCAACGTTGGTAGAACTATACAATAAGGTTCAACCATCTGAAGATGAAATCAATAGACTTCGAGATAAGAATCAGGAACTTATGCAGGAGAAAGGTCAGATATTAAGACAGTTGGAAATCGCAAAAGACAGGGCAATCCGAAAGCCAATTTTGGGACATGACAGGCCATTTCAAACCCCATCAAAAGGAGTTGCATGGGGTTGGCAAATCATTACTGGAATAATGGGAGTTCTAGGATATTATTTGCCTACTGCATTTGAACCGTTGAGTAGAGTTCCAGAATGGCTAATGGCAATATTACTAATTGGTTCTATGGCAATCTTGCGTTGGACAATGGAGAACAAGAAAGATCCAAATGAGAAAACTAATGAGTCAGATGAGAAGGAAGCATAATCATGGCTAGAAACTTTTCAATGACAAACGATTCCGTTCCAGTAGTAGAAATTGTAGAACCGCTAACACTAATCCGTCAAGACCTTAGAATTAAAGAATCTGCACTAACAGAATCTATTAGTGAATTTTTAGAATTTATAATGAAACAAGAAGTCTATGATCATTCGACACATGACTATGATGAAAAAACCTGTCCGATATGTATAAAATTCTCAATACCATACTGCCTGAGATCAGAAAACAGATCCGAATACAAGCCATTACTGCAAACCATTGAAAAGGCATTGACCTACTCCATAACTACTGCAAAAAGAATTAGACAGGAACTATACTCCACGCCAAACGAGGAAGTAAAATATGATATGCCTAATACTGCCAAACTGCCTACAAACGAAATCCCTGACCAATCAAAGATAAAACAGGCACTAGGAATGAAAAAAACAGTACATTTTGACCCTAATTCCCCAATGGCAAAGATGGAAGAATTGGTGCAAGGATTGACAGAAATCCTGTTTATATTCAAAAGATGGCTAAAATGGTTTGAGGGATTGATCTTAGAGGGTCTAATGTTTAACACACCTACTTCACTTCAATCAGAACTCAAC
>CALFHG010000308.1 GCA_937875805.1 uncultured Nitrosopumilaceae archaeon | reverse complement strand
GGAGATGGTGCATTTGCAGAAAAGCATTGGGAAATCCAAACAGATGAACAAAAAATCATACTAGCTATTGTTGCATTTGTAGGTTTAATCCTGATATTGGTAAACTACAAGGCATACGCACAGAACTGGATTTTTGCCCGACCAATGAAATGATTATATTCTATAAATTTCTGATTAAACTAGATTGAATCATATTGATTTTCTAAAGAAATTTCAAGTTACAAAATATGAGTTAATATTCTATCTAGTTTTGGTTTCTGCATTTACTCTAGGCATTGGTTATGTTGATGGAATTATCTTTGATACCTATGTCAAACCTGATATGGAAGGTGCAGAAGATTGGGTTGCAGTAGGTCAGCCATATCAATCAATTATGTTGGGATTAATTCTATGGGTTGCACTAGGTCTAGCATCATTTAGAATAGTTATGGGATTACTAGCTGGTGCAAAACTAACTCCAATACTATTTTTCACAGGAGGATTATACTTTATCTCAACATTAATTTTCCACAATACAGGCTTTACAGATTATTTTTATTACACCTTGAGAAAAATTCCAATTCCAACAGATTTAGACTGGCTTAACAACATGGGAATTTATCAATGGGTTAGATTTGCAACTGGAAACGAGAATGTAAATCCAACTGATCTAACTATTGGAATGGGTATTGGAGTTGCAATCTTACTAACAATGTGGTTTTTAGCAATTCATCATTACAAGAAAGGAGCTTTGAAATTCCTTGAATAGAATTAGAGATGTTAATCAATTAAGAGCTATTCATGCAAAGAGACTTTATGAAAAGAATGGAGACATTATGCAAGCTCTCAAAGCAAAACATGGGAACAAGAACTTGGTTCATGATTCTGTTTTTGATGAAGGTAAAAGAGGTAGAAAACATTTAGAAGATAATGCAGAAATGATTATGAAATATTCAGTTGATCCAGAAAATAATGAATTCAAAACATTAACTCCTATTTCACTTTATACACCTGTCGGAGATAGTAATTACAAAAGAGACTATGAACGATCTGATGGAAATTGGATT